>JAIXQU010000119.1 GCA_027485575.1 Cytophagaceae bacterium | reverse complement strand
CCCAAACCTCCGTTGAGTTGATGTTCTTCTGCTGAAACTGCACATCCGGTTTTTTTAACCGATTCAAGAATTAACTCGGAATCTAAAGGCTTGATTGTGTGAATATTAATAACTTCAGCTAATATACCTTCAGCTTCCAATTGTTCGCAGGCCAGTAAAGCTTCCCATACCAAATGACCGGTTGCAAAAATTGAAACGTCATTTCCCTGGTTTAGCAACAAACCTTTCCCAACTACAAATTTTTGATTGTCAGGAATGAATATCGGCACAACAGGTCTTCCAAACCTAAGGTAAACCGGGCCATTCCAGTCGGCTATTGCCATTGTTGCTTGCCTGGTCTGGTTGTAGTCGCATGGGTTAATAACAGTCATATGGGGAAGCATTTTCATCATGCCCATATCCTCTAATATCTGATGCGTTGCACCATCTTCGCCTAAGGTCAAGCCAGCGTGGGATGCGCAAATTTTTACATTTTTTCCTGAATAGGCCACAGATTGACGGATTTGGTCATAAACACGGCCTGTTGAGAAATTAGCAAATGTTCCGGTAAACGGAATTTTTCCCCCAATTGTCATTCCAGCTGCCATCCCTATCATATTGGCTTCAGCTATGCCGGTTTGAAAAAACCGGTCAGGGAAGGCATTGGCAAAGTCGGTTAATTTTAATGAGCCGGTTAAATCAGCACAAAGTGCTACTACATCTGGATTTGAAGCGCCTAACTCCATCATTCCAACTCCAAAACCGGAGCGGGTATCTTTTTTGCCTAGTACAGGATATTGCTGCATAATAATTATTTCGGATGCAAATGAAGGTAATTAGCCCAAATGTTGTAACAAACTAAAAATAAAAAACCCAAAGAAAGTCCGATAGAAGAGATTTGATTGAACCGCATGGTGTGGTTAAAGTCGGCATTATCAGGATCTTTCCAGGCTTTTAGTGCCCATGAAAAAAGATACAATAATGCCGGGAATGAAAAGGCAAGAATTATCCAAACAAACAAAGTTGATTGATAGGACCAAAGTCCAAAGGCCAATAGATTGCTTCCTGAAAAAAGGAAAAATGCCGAAAAAACAAAGGTTCCTTTGATACCTAAAACCGAAGAAATGGTTTTATCACCCCGGTTTAAATCCTCTTTGTGTTGGTATATTTGGGTTAAGGGATAACTGCCTGCCAGCAGCAAGGTGGCAGCCAAAGGCCAAATCCACATTTTAAAACCCAACTGGTCAAAATCTGGAAGTTCATTTAAGATTCCGGACCAAACCATCAATACCGTCCACCCTCCCTGAAAAATTGAAACTACAATCCAGGACAGGTAGGGATATTGCTTTAACCTTATTTTAGGATTACTATATGCTTTCGAAACAATCCAATAAACGGAAACAAAATATCCAAATATAAGATGGTGGAAAAAAGATAAGAGGATCGAAAAAACATCAAAAAGAATAACCAAAATCTGAAGTTGTAAATTTGGTTTTGGTGGTTTTTCAATTCCTCCAACAGGGCCTTCATCCTTGTCTATTAATGAGTTGTATCCATTACTTGCTGGATATAAAAAAAGGTGAAGGATTAAAAATACAGCGGAGATAGATGAAAAGGTCCAATTTCCCCTGGGTAAAACGGCAGTACTTAACCAAAATACAGGCATCAAAAATACTGAGAATGGAATACGCATTAGTATCCACGCATCTCGCCAGGCTTTATTCATAAAAAAATAGCCACGTTTTTGCGTGGCTATTTAAGGATTTGATTATCGTTGAATTCTTAACCACCCACCGTTTTTATAATTATACCTTTCTACGGAGAACTCAAAAAAGTAAATGCCATCATTAACCTCCTCTTTTATTTTAGAAGAATCCAGGTCATTATTATAGTTGTCATTTTCATAAATCTTCTTTCCCCAACGGTTGAAAAGGACAAGTTTCCCACTTTTGATTTCTCTTATAATATTTCCCTTTTCGTCTCTGGCTGTAATTCTGAAAGCCGAATTACTTCCATCTCCATTATCTGTGACCAGATTGGGAATAAATACGTTTCCAAGGTCACTAATTGTAAAGAATTGGTTGGTTGAATCTTTGCAAAGCTTTTGACCCAATTTTCTAAAAATAACAACCTCTGCTCTGTGTTTCCCACCTCTTTTAAGATTTACAAATGGATTTAATCCCAACAGTGTTGTATCCCAGTTTATGCTGTCGTTATATAACTTGAATGACCTCTGATAACTGGTTGGAAAAAATCCGCCAGTAAACTGAATAGGAACATTGGTAAGTCCATCATTTTGAATGGCATAAGTAAATGCTGTTGAAATTGAATCTGCAACTGCAAGATTAAAAGTATCCTGGGCAATACCACCACCGGAAAAACATTTATTGCTTGCGGAAAGAATATAGTTTCCAGATTTTTTAGCAATAAAACTCACTGAGGACCGGGTAGAATCTTTAATAGATTTATCGTCACTGTATTTCCAGCTATACGTAGTTTGTGTCAAGGTATCATTTAACTCTAAAGGAACCAATCGAATGGGAGTACCAAAACATACTGTATCCGTTTCAGGAATTTTGAAAGAAGGCAGGGTTATTACACTTATCTGAACAGAATCAGTTGACTCACAATTCAATTCGTTTTTGGCCGTCACTTTATAGTATTGCGTTCTATTGTGAGCAAAAACAGTTAAAACCCTTCTGGATTTACTTTCATCAGAATCTAAACCCAGGCTATTAATCGGCAGAATGTCATACCATTTATACTTCCATGCAGGATTAGAACTCAATGGATTGGCTAATATTTCAATTTCATCCCCTTTACAGACGCCAAATTCACCTGTTGTTGTGCTAAAATTAAAGGTAGGTAAATTCAAAATATCTACTTTGACAGTATCGCTTGTGACGCATCGGCTTAGAGAATCAAAGACATATACAACGAATGAAGTGGTGGTTGGATTAAAAGCCCTTGGAATGGGACAAGTGTCACAAGATAAGTACTGAGAAACAATGGTGTCTCCATTGACATTTAATTCCCGCCATCTGTAAATATCAGAACTAACCTGAATGGAAACTGGTTTTAAAAGCGTATCCTGAAGCTGACAGATTTTTTTGTCGGGTCCGGCGTTGTATAAAAATTTCTTTCGGATATACATAAAAGAAGAATCACCGCAATAGTTTGGTGCGCCATTGAAATAAGGAAGGATTGAGTTCAAAAACTTAAGAACGATATATTTTTGTTCCGTGGTTGACCATGTTGGACCATCTAAACCAACGATGGTAATGGTATCTGCAGCAACACCTGGTTCCAAAACTATGCTGTCAATTAATGGTTGGGTATTTCCATTTCTAAGTCGTTGAACATAATCAACTCCATTGATGGCTGTTCCACCAATTGTATACCTGGCCAAAACTCTCTCTCCGGCATTTGAACCATCTCGTTTTACAATGAATGTTCCTGGATTACAATTGATGATACTGTAAGGAAATCTTGCTGAATAAACCGATGAGGCTGATGTCGTTAACCCAGACCTTAGTGACCCCTTTTCAATAAAAACACCGGAATCATAACTACCGTCGTTCACATCAGAAACTGTTAAGGTCAAAGTATAGGTTTGGCAGGGAACTACCTTAACCGCTGCAGTTAAAACTGTGGTTAATCCATTAAACTTTAACCTGTTAAAAATAAATGGATTAAAACTTATTTCAGTATTATCCAGATATACATCTGTTCCCTCTGATGTAAAAGTACAATTGCTGGCAACTCCTGCAGAGCCCGGCTCACCATTATTTACAGTGTTAATGGAAACCGGAAGATCTGAATTTGGAATGATGGCCAGGTTTTTTGTCATGGTAAAGGTAGGGGCCAGACTTTGGTCTCCCACTATTCCCGGGCCATTGATAAAAAATCCGAAAATATCGTTAAAGTTTGAGCAAACGAAGGTGTTATATTCCTCAGAGGCAAACACATAATTAAACTTGATAGAATCCGCAGAAGGGATGATATCAAACTGGATGGTGGCGCAATCTGTTGCTCTTCTTGAGGTTCCTACTGGCACATCATAATTCAATACTTTATTTAAAAATTGACGGCCGGAAGAACAACCGGGAAGTGTATCGGCTGGTAAAATTTGGTTAGACTCGATAAGTGCTCCGGTATTGGCACCAACCATTGCCGAAACATCGCCAGTTACCATCATCAATCCTTCTTTGATTCCCAAAAGCTGCTTTGGTCCTTTAAACGTTCCCAAAGCTTTGGTTGTTGGTTTAAGATTTGATTTAATATTTAACACCTTGACACCATCTCCAACAAGATTGCCAACCAATGAATCTATGAGAGGGTTGGTGACTGCATTGATTGGTTTGACCACCAATTGGTTTTGGGCATTTGTAATTTTTATACTGAAAACAAAAATTATATAAAAGAAAATAAAATTTAATGATTTGATTTTCAAATTGTTAAGGTGTATCATGAAAAATCTTTCGTTTTTTTATGTACCAAAACAACAAAATAATCTTTTGCTAACCTCAATTTTGCGTAGAAATTTTAAAAATTCCACAAAAAACCTACATGATTTTTTCTCAACCTGGCTTTTTATGGGCCCTTGCTGCCTTGACAATTCCAGTGTTAATTCACCTCTTTAATTTTCAAAAAACGGAAAGAATTACCTTTGCCAATACCCGCGTTTTACAAGAAGTAATTCAGCAAACCCAAAAATCACGACAGGTAAAAAACTGGTTTTTATTATTTATCCGGCTACTGGCATTTTCATTTTTAATTCTGGCATTTGCCCAACCCCAAATAATTAAAGATTCCAGTTCCGGCATTAAGGCATTGCCACAGGCAACCGTTTATTTAGACAATTCTGTTTCCATGTTTGCCTCGAAAGATGGAAAAAATGCGTATGAAAATGCAGTAGGTGCCGCCAAAACAATTCCAAAAAGATATACCGAAAAAGGGTGGTTCCAGCTTTTGACCAACTCGTTTGAATCCAAGCATTCCTGGACCTCTCCCAGTGGTTTTTTAGACCAACTTACCGAAGCCATTAATCCCAGCCAAAGCAGGGAACTCGGATTGGTAATTGAAAGGACCAACCGCCAACTTAATTTTCAAAATCTGGGGGACCAGAAAATTGCCTATTTGATTTCAGATTTTCAAAAATCAAATGTTGGACCTCTGGAAAAGCTCAAATTTGATTCTACTAAAAAATACAATTTTGTTCACATTGCACAGGAAGAACAAGCCAATGCCTGGGTAGATTCAGTTTGGTTGCCAAAACCCATTTCCCTCAAAAATGAAAGTCAGGAAATAAGGGTAAAAATTGCCAGAAGCGGTTCTCCACTAAAGCGAAAAATTAACCTTCAGTTGTTTGCCGACGGAAACCTGATTTCAGGAAAAATCATCAATCCGATGGACCAAAATTCAATTGTGGTTTCATTGCCATTCAGGATAAAATCAAAGGAATTGAAGCGCTGTACACTGCAGACCGACGACCCTGAAATCACTTTCGACAATAATTTTTATTTTAAATTAGAGTCTCCTCCCCCATCGTTTGTTTATATAATTTCTGAAAAGAAAAACAGATTTTTGCTCAATGCAATGGCCAATAAAGATCTGTTTCAGGTGATCGAATCAGGGCCCAATTCAATTGACTACCAGAAATTAATAAAGGCAGATTTGGTCATATTGGATGGTCTCACCAATATCGAAGAATCACTCAAAGAAGCCTGTAAAAAAAATGGAGATGCGGGAAAATCGATATTGGTTTTTCCGGGAAAAAATTCCGAATCCTTGAAAGCTACCTTAGGAACTGAAGGAATCTCGACAGAATCTGCCTCTGAAACCAAAAAAGCACAGGATTGGCTTATCAAGCTACCTGAAAAAGGCAATGCTTTTTTTGGCAATGCATTCAAAGAGGTTTCTCAATCTGCCATCAAGCCTTTTGCTCAACCCAATTTGATTGCCCGTAATGGAAATTCCATTTTGAAATATGAAAATGGGATGCCTTACTTGTCCCTTTTCCCCTGGAAAAAAGGGAATTTATTTCTGGCCTCTGGACAGATTTTGGAAAATGAAAGCAGTTTACAGAATCATCCTTTGATAATTCCCCTTTTATACAACATTGTTTTTCAAAGTGTTGCGACTGACAATGGAGCATTGTTCAGTAGAATTTCCCAATCTTCATATTCCATAAAATCTGATTCAAATTTGCTTGGTTCAGAAAATGGATTGAACCTTGTTAAAGCGCAATTGATGGTTAAAACATCTGCGATAAAAAAAGGAAATACGCTTTTCCTCGAATTGCCCCGGGAGTCTATCACACCTGGCTTTTGGGACATTCAATCCGACAAGCAAAAATTAGGTGTTTTGGCAATGAATCAGGATAAGACAGAATCAGAACTTTCGTTTTACAGTGAGGATGAACTTAAAGCAGCTTTTTCAAACAAACCATGGATTTCTGTCACCTCAATTAAAGAGGGTGAAACAGCTTCTCAAAACAGAATTACAGAAACAGAACCAGTCCCTTTATGGAAATATTTTATTCTTGGGGCATTGGCTTTTTTTATATTGGAAATGGTAATTGCGAGGAAAGGAAAAAAGATTAAGGTTGCACAATGAGTTTTTTAATCGAAAATGTACTCTGGATTAATCCCGGAGACGAATATTCATCAAAAAAGCTTTCACTAAGGCTCCAGAACGGGGTTTTAATTGAATTCGGTGCAGGATTGGAACCTTTTGAAAATGAGGAAAGGGTCAATGGAGAAGGATTCAGCCTATCACCGGGCTGGATAGATTTGGTAGCCAGAAATGGGGCTCCCGCAAATCCTCACAATGAAAGTATGGATTCACTTTTTCAGGCCGCTGCCTCGGGAGGATTTACCAAAATCATGATTCAGCCTGATACTGTGCCTGCCATTCAAACCATTGAATCTGTTTCCTATTTCAAAAATTACATCTCAAAAAACGGTGTGGAAATTCTCGTTTCTGCAAGTTCCACTGTTGACAATGAGGGAAAAAAAATGGCAGAAATGTTGAGGCTATCCAAAGAAGGTGCTGATTCATTTTCTATGGTACATAGCATTCAGGACTCTGGTTTTTTCGGAAGGTTGCTTAAGTATCTCCAACATTGCGGCAAAATATTGCTTGATCAACCCTCAGAACCGTCTCTTTCTGCAGGAAAACAAATGAATGAAGGAATAGTGGGTGGTAGAAGAGGTTTGGCCGGAAATCCGGCTGAGGCAGAATGGCTGATTGTGGACAGAGACATAACCATGTTAAAATATGCCGGCGGAAAACTGCACCTTTCATGCCTTTCTACACCGGAAGCTGTTGAAAAAGTATGGGAAGCAAAATCCTCGGGACTTGACATAAGTTGCAGTGTGGCAGCCAATCAACTGGCTTTTAATGAAGAAGCACTGGACCAGTTTGATACCAACCATAAAGTCTGGCCGCCCTACCGGGAAGAAGAAAAAAGAAAAGGATTGATCCGGGTTTTACAGGAGGGAAAAATTGATGCCATAGTTTCCAATCATTCCCCGTGGCATTATGATTTTAAGGATGTTGAATTTGAAAACGCCGAATTTGGTATTTCCTCTCTGGAAACAAGTTTTTCTTCCCTTGTTCATTTTGGTGGGTTAAAAGATGATGAGAAAATTACAGAGCTCCTTTTTACCCGGCCAAATCAAATTTTAAACAGGGAAAAAGTGGCTCTCCAGAAGGGTATGAAAGCTGATTTTACCCTGTTTTCAACCCAATCTGAAACAAAATTCGAAATTCAGAATTGGCAATCCAAATCTAAAAACTCACCTTTTATAGGAGAAACGCTGAGTGGCGTGGTGGCAGGAGTTTTTACTCAAAAAGGCTTTTTCCAGAATCCACATTTTTTAAAAGAAATCAAATACAATGGTTCCAATCCGGTTTTATAAAATTGGGCTCATCGGAGGAT
>JAIXQU010000117.1 GCA_027485575.1 Cytophagaceae bacterium | reverse complement strand
TAATATTTCCAGGCATATTGGTTTAAGACGGATGCATTTTTGGAACCATAATTCTTTACATAATCTGCTGTTCTCTTAAATTCCAGTTCCTTATCCTGTCCGGCCAAACCAATGCTTGTCTGCGAAATTACCTCATCAGCACCTTTCAATTTCAGATTTTCAATTTCAGATTTATATGTTTCCCAACTGGCCTGATCTTCTCTTGAAGCAGCCATGCGCAGGCCATTGATAAAAACCTGGGTTAGTTTCATATCCACAGAATCTGCAGTGAATTTACTTGCAAAATCAGCCCTACTCTGCTTGAGATTAACAAAAACCATATTTTCAGGGTTTCTGACAAATTCAAAAAGCATTCTCCAATTGGCTGGAGAGTTCCATGTAGATTTTTCCTGGGTTGAAAAATAAGAATCAAAAGCTTCTTTCATTTCAGGGGCATCTACTTCTTTCAATTCTTTAATGTATGCATAGGCATTCTCAAAATTACCTGGCTGGGATTTAAACTTTAAACCCAAACCATTTAGATTTTTCTCAGGGTTGATTGCAATTTTACCCAACTCAATAAACTCCTCTTTTTCCCTGGAGCCCAAGGCCTTGTGAACCATTTGTCCATTTCCATCCACAAACAACAGGGTTGGATAAGCCTGCACCTTGTACAATTTAGCAATTTCAATTCCTTCGCCCTTTTCCATGTCGATTTTGGCGTTGATAAAATTGGCATTGTAAAAATTCCCAACCTCCGTTTGGGGGAAAATATTTTTAGACATCCATTTGCAGGGACCACACCATGTGGTAAATGCGTCAATAAAAACCAATTTATTCTGGTCTTTTGCCTTCTGCTTTAAGGAAGCAAATGGCTCATGGTCAAATTGAATTCCTGTAGAATTCTGGGCCACAGTTGAAAATGAAACTGCGCAAAAAATGAGAAATGGGATAAATAAGATTTTCATGGTATTTTTTTTTCAAAACTATATTATTGGTTAGGTTCTTGACAAAATTTATTTTAAAAACTCAAGGAATCACATGGAAATCACTAACTATCAACCATGAACGATTAAAAGTAATTGTTTTCTTGCCCTTTCATTTAACCATTGGCTCTTTAGCCCTTTTTTTAGCCCTTCCCTTTACTATCCCGTTATTTCCTTCTCTGGCAAAACTTTAGGGCTACCTCCGCTCCCATCCATTTGGCAGAACCAAATCTGATGTCTGTTTTATTGTCTGAATTAAAATTCATAAAACCCTTTCAATTTCATTTTGAAAAGTAAAATTTGAATTATTTGGATGGACACTTGTAAACCAAACTTTATTGGTTTTGAAGCCATTGAAGTCAATGTCAAAAATCAATTTTCAAACTTTTACATAAAGCCCTCAATTACAGACTTTCAGGTATTTCGAAAATTAATTTTTATTTATTTTAGACCACAAGAGTCCTCCATTTGGCCTTTTTAAAGTTTTAAAACTTTTATTTGCGGCCGAATTAAAAAATGAAAAAAATACTGAGCCTGGCACTTCCGATTGGAATTGCGGCATTTTTTTTATGGTTTACCTACAGCAGGGATTCCAGCTTTAACCCGCAACAAATGTGGAATGATGCGCAAAGCGCCCATTTGATGCCCATTTTTTTGACCCTGCTTTCAACCATGATTGCCCACTATGCCAGGGCTTTAAGATGGAACTTATTGTTTCAGCCTCTGGGTTTTAATCCAAGTGGAAAAAGTAGTTTTCTTGCGGTAATGTCTGGTTATTTTGGAAGTTTAATCATTCCAAGGGCAGGTGAGGTTACCCGATGCACCGCTCTTTTAACATCTGAAAATATTCCACTTCAGACTTCCATTGGGTCAGTTCTGGCAGAGCGAGGCATAGACCTCGTAGTTTTTGGCTTATTGACTTTGGCGGCATTTGGTTTAGAGTATAGCACCTTGATCAATTTCATAGCCGATCTTCAAACCCAATATGGAATAGGAACAGGAACAAGTTCCAATACAAAATGGATTGTTATTCTGGGCGGCCTCGTTCTGGCTTTGGTCGCTTTTCTATTCAGAAAACAACTTCTTCAATTTCCACTCATTGCAAAAATATTTGATTTTGTAAAAGGACTTTTGGAAGGATTGCTGAGCGTGACCAGGTTACAAAAGCCAACTGCCTTTGTTTTTTATACCATTGTCATCTGGACATGTTATTTTTTCACAACCTACATCAGTCTTTCAATCTTTGATTTTACGACTGATTTGGGATTGAAAGCGGCATTTTTGTTGTTAATCATCGGCAGTTTCGGCATCATTTTACCCGTTCCCGCTGCAGTTGGAGGACCATTTCAAACTTTTGTAAGTGCTGCCTTGATATTGCTTTACTTTAAAGATAAAAATCTTTCCGTCATTGCCGCAACAACTATGTATTATAGTCAACAACTATTTACGCTGGTAATCGGCGGAGTATGCTATTTGATATCTGTCGTTTTGGCAAATAAGAAAATTGTCTGATGCCTATGTTTGAGACCGAAAAGAAAATACAAACCAAAGAGGAGGTATCCAAACGGGTTGAACAACTCAAGTCGGAAGGAAAAAAGGTGGTCTTTACCAACGGCTGCTTTGATATTGTTCATTTGGGCCATGTAGATTATTTAGAAAAGGCGAGAAATCTTGGTGATTTTCTGGTAGTTGGCTTAAATACGGATTCATCCGTTTCAAGAATAAAAGGTCCTTCAAGACCCGTTTCGGATGAAAATTCCAGGTCCAGAGTTATGGCTTCTTTTGGTTTTGTAGATGCTGTGGTTTTTTTTGATGAACCCACACCCAAAGACCTGATTGAGACCATAAAACCCGACATTTTGACAAAAGGAAAGGATTATCAGGTAGAAAATATTGTAGGCGCAGATTTTGTTATTAAAAATGGAGGCAAGGTTGAAACCCTTGATTTGGTCAATGGATATTCAACTTCGTCGGTAATTCATAAAATTCAACAAACTATATAATTAATTCATGTTTTTATTCATTATCATTTTCATTGTGAGCTTCGGCATTCAATGGATTTTAAAATCAAAATTTAACAAGTATTCTCAAACCGCATTACTTTCCAATCTTTCGGGCAGGGAAGTGGCAGAAATGATGCTCAGGGATAATGGCATTTTTGACGTCAAAGTTTTTTCCGTAGAAGGTCAACTAACGGACCACTATGACCCTTCTAATAAAACCGTAAACCTTAGCCATGAAGTTTACCATGGGAGAAATGCAGCGGCAGTAGCCGTAGCCGCCCATGAATGTGGCCATGCTGTTCAACATTCAGTTGCTTATTCCTGGTTAAGTTTCCGTTCGGCAATGGTGCCGATGCTAAGCTTTACAAGCAGGTTTATGTCGATAATCTTAATGGCAGGCATCTTTTTAATGCAAACCACCCTGATTCCCTTGGGAATTGGTGTTGCCTTGTTTGCCCTAACGACTTTGTTCAGTTTTATCACCCTTCCTGTGGAGTTCGATGCCTCAGCAAGAGGTTTGAAATATATCTCTTCAAAGGGCATTGTTACTGCTGCTGAATATGATTTATCAAAAGATGCATTGTGGTGGGCAGCAATGACCTATGTGGTTGCCGCTTTAAGTTCCCTTGCCACGCTTTTGTACTATGCCAGCATCTTGTTGGGAGGAAGAAGCAGAGATTGATATAACTCAATAAAACACAAAAGGAATCCCCCCTGAACCATCTGTTTGGGGGGGATTCCTTTTTTTTATCCTTTTTTGTAAAAACATAAACTATCTTTGCCTTGTTTATGAATTCTTAGAAAAACACCAAATTAATATAATCTTAAAATTTAGACGATTCAATGAATTTTAATCTTTCAGAAGAGCAATTGGCAGTCAGAGATGCCGCAAGAGATTTTGCTATTAACGACCTGCTTCCAGGGGTAATAGAGCGGGATGAGCATCAAAAATTTCCGGGTGACCAAATTAAAAAAATGGGAGAACTTGGATTTATGGGTATGATGACCTCACCAAAATATGGAGGTGGCGGAATGGATACCATCAGTTATGTGCTTGCCATGGAAGAAATTTCAAAAATAGACGCATCTTCCTCTGTAGTGATGTCTGTGAATAATTCTTTGGTTTGCTGGGGATTGGAACAATTTGGAACAGAAGAACAAAAAAACAAATATCTTAAACCACTTGCCCAGGGAATTATCCATGGCGGTTTTTGTTTGTCAGAGCCTGAAGCAGGATCGGATGCAACTTCACAAAGAACCACTGCGGAAGACAAAGGAGATCATTACCTGTTAAATGGGACAAAAAACTGGATTACCAATGGAAATTCAGGCTCGGTGTTTTTGGTTATGGCCCAAACCCATCCGGAATTGAACCATAAAGGCATCAATTGCCTGATAGTTGAA
Source organism: Cytophagaceae bacterium (assembly GCA_027485575.1). GTDB lineage: Bacteria > Bacteroidota > Bacteroidia > Cytophagales > Flexibacteraceae > CAMDMI01. The sequence goes on along the minus strand of JAIXQU010000117.1, from coordinate 13,590 downwards.
AAAGACATGCCAGGATTTCAGGTTGGGAAAAAAGAAGACAAACTTGGAATCAGGGGCTCTGATACCCACTCCATCATGTTCACCGATGTAAAAGTTCCGAAAGAAAACAGAATCGGCGAAGATGGATTTGGATTTAAATTCGCAATGAGTGTATTGAATGGTGGCAGAATTGGTATTGCTGCACAGGCGTTGGGCATTGCGTCCGGGGCATATGAATTAGCCTTGAAATATTCAAAAGAAAGGAAATCATTTGGCAAACCAATTTCACAACATCAGGCCATTCAATTTAAACTGGCTGATATGGCAACTAACATTGATGCTGCAAGACTTTTGGTTTGGGAGGCTGCACTGTTAAAGGATCAAAAAAAGGATTTTGTAAAAGTTGCTGCCATGGCAAAAATGTACGCATCCAAGGTGGCTATGGAAACCACTGTTGAAGCAATTCAGATTCATGGCGGATTTGGATATGTGAAGGAATACCATGTGGAAAGATTGATGCGTGATGCCAAAATCACTCAGATCTATGAAGGTACTACTGAAATTCAAAAACTTGTCATCGGCAGGGAAATTTTAAGATAAATTCAAACCAGACCAGCCGGAACGATCATGGAAGACTATAATAGAATTATAGAATCGCTTAATGTAAAATACGCCAAATGCCGTAATGTTCAAATCATTAAGCCTTTTAGAATGGATAATGTGCGGGATGTCGAAAATACCATTATTTTGGTCAACCGCGGTGCATTAAGACTAGACCTTCAGGATGACATTGTTCAGGCAGGTGAAATGCTTTTTATTCCAGCCAAAAGTAGTGTGACCATGACTTATGGCGTTTTGGCCAAACCAATTACCATAAATTATGAGTCATTTTTGAATAACACTGATAATTGCTACGAGGTAAATAAAACCCAGGAGATTAAATCTCTTGAAAATGAAAACTATACCTATTTGACTTTTGATGCCAAAATATTTGATTCCGTTAACTTTTTCGGAAACCTTGATATTGGGGCATTTAAGATTAGAGATGAAAAAATTGCATTTTTATTGAACAGCCTTTTCAATGAAGAGCTTCACCCAGCCGAGGGTAAAGAGCGGATGATTAAGCTGTTAACCGACTCCATTGCAATTGAAATTATCAGGTATATTCTTAGGAAACGGTTGTTTGTTGAGCAATTGGCAACCAACAGTACCTATTTCAAAGATCCAAGATTGATAAATATTTTCAGTTATATCCGGGAAAATATTGGTGAAGACCTTTCCAACAAAAAACTGGCCGATGTAGCTGAAGTATCTGAAGATTATGTGGGGCAGTATTTTAAAATGCTTACCGGCATTAACCCTCAGGATTATATTGAGTATCAAAGGATGGAATTTGCCGTCAACTTACTTAGAACCAGCAAGAAAAGTATCAAAGAAATAGGCAATGAAATTGGGTACAAAGACACTGCCTATTTCTGCAGAAGATTTAAAATGATGTTCGGAATTCCTGCAGGGAAAATGAGACGAAGGGAAGTCCCGGGTTAGAATTCGGTTTTAGTTAATTGTACAAAACAACCGGTCCCTTTTTGTTTACAGGAAAAACAGTAGCCGCCCGGCTTTAATCTTTGTTTTTGCAAAAGCAAGAACCATGGCGTTCTCGGTTTCTGTATAATCTGCCGTTGGTCCAGCCAGGGCAAAATCGGAAGAACCTGAGCCTAAAACATTACTGCCCAAAGCACCATTTTACATGGCATCTTGTTTCACTGTATAAATCCAGTAGTGAGGACCGTTCTCACTGGCTTGGCAACAGTTACCGGAGCAAATAATTTATCTTCGGACTTCAATATTTATTCGAAAAAAAACCCTTGGAATTCTGATTCCAAGGGTAAGATTATTCAATATTTAATGTACGAATTTCTTAAAATCAAAAAACTTGTAGAGAATAAATTTCCACGAAATCTGTTTTGAATAATATCATTCCAATAACAACTCAATTATATGGTTTCAAAAAATGAACAGAAACAATGTTCTGAAACCAATTTAAATTGAAGAGATTTGGTGGATTCGCATATTTCTTTCAAGATGAAAAAGAATATTCCGAATTTAAAAATTACCAATTATTTGCTTTTTGCCCCTTCCAGACTGGTATTTTGGGCTTTGGCATACGTAGGGCAAGTTTTAGCGATATTGCATGAATAAGCGAAAGCAGCCAATAATACGAATGCGATGATGTTACTTCTTTTCATATTTTAAGATTCGTGTTTTTTCTTTTGCAAATATAATTCAATGCGACTGATAATTATATCGACCGTTTATCATAAGTTTTAAAATGAGTTAAAATCAGATGTTTGAAATTCGCTTAGTTTGCAGCGTTTTTTATATGAAATTAACACTACAATTCCGGACTGTCATTTTATTCTTTTCGATTTGGGTTGGGAGCCAGGCGCTGGCCCAAAATGGAGAAGTCAGAGGTTTTCTTTATGATGCAAAAACAGGCGAACCTGTTCTTTTTAGTCCTGTCTTCCTGAAAGGAACAAAATTTGGAACCAACACAGATGTGAATGGTTTTTTTTCACTTTCTAAAATTCCGGGGGGCGAATACCAGATTTATGTGGTTAACCTTTTATACGATACTATCATAGAAACCATTTCCATAACTCCAAACCGGATTCTAAATAAAAAATTTCTTTTAAAGGAAAAAATAAGAGAGCTAAAAGCCGTTGAAATTAAAGGTTCTAAAAATAAACAAGCCAGGGTCAATACTGTAAATGCCTCCATAACGAGGATAACACCAAAAGAAATAAAATATGTTCCCCCCATTGGTGGGGAGCATGATTTGGCCCAATATCTGCAAACTGTTCCCGGTGTAACATTTACAGGTGACCAAGGCGGTCAATTGTATATGCGTGGAGGTTCTAATGTTCAAACATTATCTTTAATGGATGGTATGATAGTCTATAACCCATTTCACTCCCTTGGGCTTTTTTCAGTATTTGACACCGATATTATTAAAAATGTAGACGTGTACACGGCTGCATTTCCTTCAGAATATGGAGGCAGGTCTTCTTCTGTAATTGATGTAAAAACAGTAGATGGAAATAAAAATAAGCTTGGGGGAAAGGTTGGTTTGAATCCTTTTACAGCCAAAATGATTCTGGAAGGTCCTTTGGTCAAAGGAAAAAATGGTGGCGGAATTACTTTTCTTGGCTCTTACAGAAATTCTTTTCTGAACAAAACCTCTCCAAAATTATACAGTTATGCCAATCAATCTGGAAATTACCTTCCCTTTTCTTTTTCTGATGCCTATGGAAAAGTTACTTTTCATGGTGACAACGGAAACAAAGCAAGTGTTTTTGGATTTAATTTCAAGGACAAAGCTGAGCTTGGAAAACAAGGAAACTACAGTTGGAATTCGTTTGGATATGGCGGTAATTTTTTATTGATTCCTTCCAGCACAACTGTTTTAATCGGAGGCAATGTGGCCTATTCCAGATATGATGTTCAAATTGAAGAAGAAAAAATAGACCCGAGAAAATCCTTCATTAATAATCTTAATTTTAACCTGGATTTCACGTATTACCTGAATAAAAACGAATTACGTTATGGCGTTGGAATTGTAAGCAATACAACCAATTTTGATGTGGTTGACCCCAAAGCAGGAAAAAGAGTTTTTGAGGCAAATAATTTAGATTTTTTCGGTTTCGTAAAATACAAATACAACTCAGGAAAAAGATTAATTTTAGAACCCAACCTAAGATTGCAATATTATGCTTCACTCGGGATTTTAAGGCTTGAACCAAGGTTTGGCGCCAAGTACAACTTAACAGAAAAAATCAGATTAAAAGGCGCAGCCGGACTTTATTCTCAAAACCTCGTTTCTACGCAAAGTGACAGAGATGTAATAGCACTCTTTCAGGGTTTTATTTCTTCACCAGACCAGGTTTACAGCAACAATCAAACCACTGAAAACAACCTTAAAAATGTTCCAATCAAATCTCCGCTTCAGAAATCAATGCATTTTGTAGCAGGAATTGAATATGACCTGAATGACGATATTGAATTGACAATTGAACCTTACTTAAAATCTTTCGATGATTTTGTAAACATTAATCGTGAAAGGAAGTTTCCTAACCAACCAGAATTTATTGTAGAAAAAGGGTTGGCAAAGGGGATTGACTTTTTGTTTAAATACGATAAGGAGCCTTATTATATTCAGGCAGGATATTCTCTTGGAAACGTCACGAGAACCTTTGATAATAATACATACAACCCTGTTTTTGACAGAAGGCACAACGTAAACCTGGTTGGCGGTTATATGTTCGGAGAAAAGAAAAGCTGGGATTTTAACGTACGCTGGAATCTAGGTTCCGGATTTCCATTTACCCAAACATTTTCCTTTTATGAAAACCTGAATCTGGATGGCTCACTGTCTAACAATGTGGTAAACAATCAAAATGGAAATCTTGGAGTTTACTACGGGGAAGAAGCTGATTTCAACAAAGGCCGGCAACCCTATTACCATAGATTGGATGTCTCCATAACCAAAACATGGAAGTTTGCTGATAAAAGAAAATTAGAGTTAATTGGCTCTATCGTCAATACTTACAATCGTCAAAATGTTTTTTACTTTGACAGAATACAATACAAAAGAATAAATCAATTACCATTTTTGCCTGCAATAGGGGCAACATTCTCATTCTAATTACAAAATACATTTATTACTGATGAAATCAAAAATACTTCTCATTCTCAGTTTGTTTTCGTTCTACAACTATTCAACGGGGCAAAATCAATCTCCACAAATTCTAAAAAACGAAATCAGGATCAGACCTTTTATTCTGGAAAATCAGGTTAAAAGTCTGGAATCGTTCATTTCAGAAAATGTAGCCAAAACAGAAATATTTGATTCCAGATTTTTCAGATTGGTTCGGTTTGAAAAAGTACTTTCCAAGACTCAAAGAAAATCATTGGAGGCCAGCGGAATTCAACTGGAAGGCTACATTCCATACAATTCTTATTTGGTTTCATTTCCGGCTCAATTGGATAAGTCCATTTTGCAAAACTTCAATGTTCTCAATGTAATTTCCTTAAATCCTGAGAATAAAGTAAGCAAGCAGGTCTTAAAAAAATGGAACAGTTCGGAATTGACCGGAAGTGAAGATCTTGAAATTCTGGTGGAATGCTATATTTCAGTAAGTAAAACCTTGATTGAAAAAAGCTTTAAACCCTTCGGTCTGGTTTCTCCCTATGGTACACATAAAAGAACTTATGCACTTAAGGTCAAAAGTAGCCAGTTGAGACAAATCACCAATCTGCCATTTGTTAAATACTTAGAAATTGCCCCGGGAAAACCAATTCCTGATGATACCAAAGGAAGAAGTCTCCACAGAAATAACACATTGGATAACGACTTTCTGGGCGGATTAAATTATGATGGCAAAGGCGTTGCCGTGGCTCTGGCAGATGATGGAGAAGTTGGGCCGCACATTGACTTTAAAGGAAGGCTAACTAGCTTTACGAATGGCGATCAAGGTTCCCATGGAGATATGACTTCAGGACTTGTTGTAGGTGCAGGAAATCTGGATCCGCGTTACAGGGGCATGGCAACCGGTGCAAAGATTTTTGTTTACAACATCGGGGGCTATCCGCAAATCAACAATTCGATTCAGAATTTAAGTAACTTAAAGACGGTAATTACTTCTACAAGTTATTCAGAAGGATGCAACGAATACACAACCACCTCAGAGGATGGTGACTCTAAATTGTATGAAAACAAGCCGCTGATGTTTATTTTTTCCGGGGGAAATAACTCAGCTGCGGATTGCAGTTATGGTGCTGGCGCTGGCTGGGGAAATATCACTGGTGGATACAAAAATGGAAAAAACACAATTGCGACTGGAAATATTGATGCAAGTGGTGTGATAGATCCAACAAGTAGCCGGGGCCCGGCACCTGATGGGAGAATTAAACCAGATATCTGTGCAAATGGAAGAGGTCAGATGTCAACTGCGGCTGACAATACATACCAGGTTGGGGGCGGAACAAGTGCTGCTTGTCCAAGCCTTGCAGGTGTGACAGCACAATTGTATCAGGCCTGGAGGGAAATTAAATCTGAAAGTAACCCTGAAGCGGGATTGATTAAAGGTGTTTTATTAAATACCGCTGACGATTTAGGAAAGACTGGCCCGGATTATGTTTATGGATGGGGAAGAGTAAATGCATACAATGCACTTAAAACCATTCAGGAAAACAGATACAAGATAGATTCAATAGAAAACGGAATTACCAAAACATTCCCAATAACCATTCCAGCGGGTGCCCAAAACTTTAAAGTAATGATTTACTGGGTAGACCCAGCCGGAATTCCCAATGCAGATATTTCGCTTGTAAACAATCTGGACCTTACTGTAAAAAGACCAGACAACGGAATTAGCCTTCCATGGAGATTAAACTCCAACCCCGATCCGCTTCTTCTCAATGCAGCTGCAGGTTTTGGGGTAGACAGTTTAAATAATATGGAACAGGTCAATATTTTGACTCCTTCACCAGGTGTTTACGAAGTTACCGTAAAAGGAAAATCTGTACCTGAAGGTCCACAAAGATTTTATATGGTATATCAGATTGATGACAATAAAGTAACTTTAACCTATCCTTTTGGAGGAGAGGGATTTGTACCCGGAGAATCTGAATTATTAAGATGGGACGCAGTAGGTACTGCAACTCCTTTCAACATTTCATATTCACCCGATAGCGGTCAGACATGGACATCTGTTAATAGCCCATCTGGAAATTTGAGACAATACAACTGGTTGGTTCCCAATACCGCAACTACCGGAAAAGCGCTTATCAGAATCAGCAGAGGAACCGAATCAAATGTCAATCAAAAACCATTTGCGATAGCGGGTCTTCCAACCAATTTAAGAATAATATCTGCTTGTCCTGATTCTTTAAAAATTGGATGGAATGCAGTTTCCGGAATTTCAAAGTATGAAGTTAGTCTTCTTGGACCGATGTATATGGATTCTGTTGGGACAACCAATGCAACTGAGTTAAAAGTTCCATACAACTTCAATCAGGATGTTTGGTATAGTGTTCGTTCCATTTTACCCAATGGCACCAAAGGAAGAAGAGCATTGGCTAAGTTTAAAACCCCTGGTCTATCCAATTGTGTTCTATCTGTTGACGCCCAATTGGCAAAAGCTATTTCTCCAAATCCGGGTACTGTTTTTAACTGCGAAGGTTATTCTAATTATAAAGTTCGGATTCTATTAAGAAACCTTGGTATTAACCCAGTTTCAAACATTCCGGTTTCTTATAAATTTAATACCAATCCATTTGTTTCAGAAGTAGTTACCAATACCCTTCAACCCGGTGATTCCCTGGAATATGCTTTTATTTCTACCATAAATTTAACTCCGTCTTCAAACAACAAAATTGTGTTGGCTGCAAATTTACAATCTGACCAAAATTTCATTAATGATACCTTGTCTTTTAACTTTGTAACAGCAGCAAATCCGTCAGGCACCTTAACTCAGAATTTCCAATCTTCGATTTTTCCTCCTACTCAATGGAGTCTGTTTAATGCTGATGGAAGCACAACCTGGACTAGAAGTTCTTCCATTCCTGGTCCTTTGGGTTTTTCTACCAATGCTGCCAGAATGGACAATTTCACAGCCAATGCCAACGGGTCCAGAGATTTTTTATTGGGACCCCTTGTAGACCTCTCTCAAATAATTGCACCTAAACTAATCTTCGATCGGGCATATGCTTCACGGTTGAGCAGAAAAGATAGCCTAATGGTAGAGGTTTCCTCAAACTGTGGAAGGAACTTTGTTTCCACAGGTTATGCCAAGGGATTTGCAGAATTGTCTACAGTTGGTTCAAGAACTACTTTGTTTGTACCGGCAAACGATACAGAATGGAAGTCTGATACCATTGACCTCTCTCCCTTTTCCGGTTCAAAATTACAGGTCCGATTTGTCAATGTCTCCAGATTTGGTAATGTATTGTACATAGACAACATCAGAACTACCGGAATTGTATCCACTCAGAATTTAGCAGAGACCAAACCATTTAATATCTATCCAAATCCGTCAGAAACAAAGATTTCGATTGAACTTCCGGAATTTATCGATGCAAATGCTTCTTACAAAATCACAGGAATGGATGGTAGAAATATTGAAACTTCAAACATTTCAAGAACTGGTGAGAACTCTGCGGATCTAGATGTATCGCATTTTCCTTCAGGAATCTATTCCATCAGAATCACTTCAAATGGTAAAATCTGGCAATCCAGATTTTCAAGAAAATAATTTGATTCTATTACTCAAAAAAAGGGCGCTGTAAATAGCGCCCTTTTTTTTTGAGTGGTGAAGTTTTTTAAACTATAATGTAAAACCAAATGAAAATGGTGTCAAAGCTGGCCCTCTGTTTTTGGTAAATAGTTGATTCAAATTATATTGAACAAAGAAATCTACGTCATAAAATCCAACCTGAACCCGACCTCCATATTGAAAGCTGTTCAAAAAGAAGTTGGTGTACACATGGTCTTTCTTTTCAGATCCATCAACGCTGTATTTGGTTTTGCTATGGCTGCCCAATCTATATCCAGCAAAGCCTCCCGCAGCCAGATGAAAAGAGGAGTTTTTGGCGGAATAATGAAACATCAATGGCACATTCAACCAGGAAACGGTAAGCTTTGATTTGATTTTCTTCTGGCCAGATGGAAATGGTTCAAAGGAAACAGACTCAGCATTTTTTGTAATAACAACATCGTTGTCAAACTTGTAATTGTTCCAGGAGACCTCAAGACCTAAACTTGTTGAAAACCTTTTATCTGTTTTGGAGAAATAAAGTCTTTTTAATCCTCTGATTGTAAAAACATTGGAGAAAACCGGCCCTAATCCATATGATTTATTGTCATCTGAGGGCAACTGGCCATTCTCCAAAAAGTTATTCCAGCCAAGGTCAATCTCGAAAAGATCGTCTATTTTATTTCTTCTCCTTTTGTATGAATTATTGTTGGATGTGTACATTTTAATATCCCGATAAATGGTATCCGTATTTCCATCCCTTATGTCAATGACAGCCTTATATGAGTTTCGGATATTGTCCCTTTCACTCAATATTTTTATCCTTAATGTAGAATCTTTTTGAAACAGATTTATCTCCATTTCTCCCCCGCTCGTTAGAAGCGAATCTCTGCGAAAGGTGGAATCAATATCGGCAATGATCTGGTTTAGATTAACCGTTCTGAATGATTTCAAATTTCTGGATTCATTGGTAATGACAAGAATCTTGTTCTTGTTTTTCAGTTTGACCACAACGGTATCTCCAATTGGCTTTAGTGGAGTTTCTGCTTTTGTTTTAATGGTCCCGATGGCCAGCAAATTGGCAAAAAAGATGTTGAAAACTATGTATTTCATATTTCTAAGTGTTTAATAATGAATAAATTGATTGTTTACTTTCCAGGAGTGAGCAAGGCGAAAATTTGTTCTTTTGCTTCACCAATTGTTGGGAGATTTCCTAATTGATTTGTTCTGAAATTTTCAATTCTCTCTGAAATTCTTTGCCTTCCTGGTTTTGATTTTTTCCACTCCAGACTGGCAACCTGGTCACGATTCTGGTTCATATTTTTTTCTGGTCTAAACTCAATGGAAGCCAATTCTGAATTTTCATTGGTTATGGAGTTTAAAGTTAATTTTTCTTCCATTAATGGTTTCGGAAACATGGTTGATTGGATTTCCACATTTGAAACTGCAAGTTCAGGAGTTACCGCGGCAACCACTTTGATTTCCTCATTTTTTTCATAGGGGGCAAGATTCAGCGATGCCACTCCTCCCCTATTTTCTCCTTCTTTTCCTGCGTTAATTTTAAGGTTCCCTTTTTTAATATTTTTAGCTTTAAAACTTGACTTTTCCATATTTTTTGGCTCGCCTTCCATGGCAACCAACGGTTTAAGGCTTAAATTATCAGTCTCTTTTATTTGGATGTTCTTTCCTGAATTTTGTGATAAAAGCTGATTTTGTCCGGTTTCGCGGATTGAATACCAAAAAGAGAAAATTAGAATCGGGAACAAAGCCGCAGCCGCCCAATACCAGAAAGCTGCCCTTTTCTTTTTTTCCTGTACTGGATTTTGTGCATCCAGCAATGCTTCCATTTGAGCCCATGAAGCAGAAGGTGGATTGTTTTCTGCATTTTCAAAAGCAGATTTAAATGTCTTATCAATTTGGTTCTGTTCCATTGCTTTAGACTTTTCTGTTATTTTTTGAATTTCCCATATCCAATTGAAGTACCCAGGTTTGAAGCATTCCTCTTGCTTTGAACAATTGAGATTTTGATGCACCTTCGCTTATATTCAACATTTCGGCGATTTCGTTGTGGCCATATCCTTCAATGGCAAAAAGATTAAATACCATTCGATAACCCATTGGCAGTTTTTGCACCATTTCCAACAAAACCTGATAATCCAGATTTGAATTAAAATCAGGATGAACCTGGTCTTGAAAATCTGAGTCTCCTTCTGACCGGTTTATCTCCATGGATTTAGACTTGCGTATAAATTGAAGTGAATGTGTTACCATTATACGTTTCACCCAGCCTTCAAAACTGCCGTCACCTTTAAACTGTTCAATCTTTGAGAAAACGACCATAAACCCAGCCATCATCACATCTTCTGCCTCATAGGGGTCGGAAATATATCGGTTACAAAGGGCAAACATTTTTCGGTTCATTTTTTGAAAAACGTTTTTTTGTGCAATCCTATCCTTCTTCCGCAAACCGGAAATCAACGCTTGTTCAGATGAAGGTAAAAAGGTATCCAATCGTAAAAATTATGTTTTTCATCCACAAGATGCTAAACTGATTTGATTGGGTTGCCTGGATGGGCCAAAAAAAGAGTCTTCGTTTCAAAAAAAATTATAACGAATTATTTTTCAATCACTTAGAAGTGAATAAAATGAAGGAGAAATTGAATTTAAATCCTCAAAATGAATTTTTAAGGAATTAAAGAAATAAAACCAGAGATTAGATTCTTTTATAGACAAAACAATCCTGGCTTTTGTTGCCAAAAGGATTGAGCCAGTGCATAAAATCATCAAGATAACTTGATCGGATATGGGCCTCAAAGGCGATTTTTCCGTGGCTTTTCTCAAAATTGGCCACCCGCGTTTCCAGGTTATCTACCTGACCAAAAACCACATATTTAAAATCGCCCAAATCTACCGGTAGAGAATCTTTGACAGACAGTTGATTTCCAGAAAAAAGGGACGGAATTTGAAGAAATTCTGAATCCCGCATTAAAACAGTGTATCCAACCCAATGCCTGAGATAGAATCTGGGTAATATGATTGGGCTATTGGAATTCGTATTTTCAAAGACGATGGGATGGTCACCATTTTTTTCTGAAAGATATGTCATGGCGTCCATAAGACTGATTTTGGTGGATGCAGGTGTGAGAAAAACCAAAAGAACACAATTTGCAATGACGGAGAACCGGATTAATCCTTTGTAAAGTCTGATCCGACTTTGCCAGAATTTTGAATTTTCATAAAACTGGGTCCAACACAAAATACCAGCCATTAAGACAAATGGAACTACCGGCAAAATAAAACGCTCCTGCTTATTTGGAAACAGGGAATGAAAGATGATAAAAAGCAGTGCCGGATAAAAAAGAATGGGATGTTTTCTGAATGCCAGAAAATACCCGAAAAACAAAAACAAACCCAAAGGAGGCACCAAAAGCCCGGGAATCAGGATTAGATAATTGTACCATGGACCAATGATATAGTTGTAAGCATTGCTTAAGTTATACAGGGTATACGCTTCAAACTGAATAAAGGGCCTGCCCCAAACAAAATAGTCAATACCGCCCTGTACAAGGAAAATTGAAACAACCACCCCAATTCCAAACAAGAATACCTGTTGCCATCTTTTTTGAAAAAACAGGACCATTCCCAATCCTGCAACAAATGTGAAAGTCTGAAATCTTACCGAAAAGGCCAGACCACCAACAATTCCAGCCAACAAAAAAAGCTTCCAATCTTGGTCTTCTGCTTTTACAAGCAGCCAGGTCGTGTACATCAAAGGTAAAATACAAACCATCTCTACCAGATTTCTAACACTCATCATGGGCATAAACCAAAGCAAGGCCAGCATCCAGCCTGTATATTCTGCTGCAGTTTTTCCGCCGAGATTTTCTGAAATTTTATACCCCCAGCGCACAACAAGCAAGGAACCAAATGCATGAAGAATTCTGACCAGAACCATTTTATGTGCTGGAACTGCTATTCCAATTTTTTCCAGCAATAAGAAAAAATAGTAATGCAAACCTGGATACAACATGCTGAAACCTGCAGGTTTGGTATTGTTGGTATTTCTTCCGGGTAGCCATCCATCCAGATTGTAGCCATCCAGCCAACTTTGGACAGGTTCGATGACGAGAAACTGGTCATCAATCATTCCATATCCTCTGGAAAAAAATGCAGAGATTAGCCTGGCCAGCAGGGCAGAAAGTAAAACAAAAGTAAGCGGGTTCCGGGAATAGTAATCTTTAATTTTATCCAAAATTTAATATGTCAATGGCCTAAGGTCAAAAAAACAGAGGCTTTAAATCAATTCATTAAACCTGATTTACAACCATGGACAAAGAAGGAGGTAAAAAGCTTCAACTCAAAATTCTAAAGTATAAAACTGCCATCAGGAAGTTGGAAAAGGATTTGGCTAAAAATTAAAAAGTTCAGGCTTGAATTTGAAATATAACCTCATAAAATGATGAAAGTACTTTTTTAAACTTTGGATACATCTCTGACACACATAACACAGGCGGGAGAAGCGAAATAAAGCAAGAAAGAATGATTAACATTGCTTGAAAAATAATCGAAAATTCCGGTTCCGTGTACCAGATAGAAAAAAGTAAGATTCTAGAACTAGATGAAAAATAATCAGAAACTTGAATGCCGCTTCGTCTCAATCAGAGATTACTTTTCAAAAGAGGGGTTCTTGCGTATGATAGGAAAGGCTACTAAATCAATATTCTTTTGGATCGCTCTTTTTTTTCTTGTTCGATTATTTGGAATTACAGCTCCGCCACTCGAATACCAACACAATTGGCGACAGGTATCCGGCCTGATGGTTGCACGAAATTTTCTGGAGAATAACTGCAATATTCTGTTTCCGGAAACAGACGACTTTCGGAGCAACAAAGCCAATGTTGGAATGGAATTCCCTCTTTTAAACTACCTACACTACATCATTTCTTTACTCTTCGGTTTTGAACACTGGTACGGGAGACTTATCAATCTAATCATTTCTAGCTTGGGCCTTATGGCTTTTTACAAAATACTCCTGTTCCTTTTAAAAAACAAAGAAGTCGCTCTTTTCTCAACTATACTTCTTGCATCATCGATCTGGTTTTCCTTCTCCAGGAAAATGATGCCGGACACCTTTTCCGTTTCACTGGTTTTCATTGGAATATATTTCGGTCAGAATTTTTGTAACTACTCAGGTATTGAGCTGTGGCAAAAATGGTCTTGAAAATCCATTGACAAAAATGGTCATTTTATCGAAAAAGTCTATGATTTAAAATATGCCTTTAGAATCGAATGGGCTTTG
>JAIXQU010000003.1 GCA_027485575.1 Cytophagaceae bacterium | reverse complement strand
TGCCCCAAAAAGTATGCAAAAAACTCTAGCTTTTCCAATGCTCCTTCCCGCTTCCGGCCCACCCTCGCTGGAAAAGCTTCCTCCCCGCCTTTTTAAAATGCAAGCTTTTTGATTGGTTTGTTTTAAAAGCCTTGCACATTTATCTTAAATTTCAATCTTAAACAGTTGATTATAAGTAGATATATGCTTTTTCAGCAGGCCCTAAGTAAATAAAATACAAAATATATTATGAAGCTTGAATCAGTTTAGAGAATTTAGATTCTGCGACCCGCATTTGCTTACACAAATTTGATATTTATATTTATTTCCAATTTAAAGGTTCAGCCGGATTAGGTTTTTTTTATATCGGGAAACAAAACAAATTCTTCAGGGTGAGGCCAACGACTTTTTCCAGATTCCGCATTATGAGGTGAATCGGCTGATTCATGTCAATCAGTTTCCCTGCCGTGGAAAAATGAAATGGGAACATAAAGAAATGTGAATCAGCAAATTGGGAGTTATTTTTTTCTTATGCGGATACTGGGTTTATGGGTAAGACCATGATTAAGGCCATCAGAAAATGCCGGTTTCAAAGCTTTTGAAATCACTTTTCAAATTTCCAATCCAATAGCATTCCTCCTTCCTTTGGTTCACATTTAGATTTGGATGAAGGAAGGTCCATGGTTTTCCAGATGGCCTCAGGATATATTTTCACGGGTTTAGAATCTATCACAATTTCTACGGGATAGTGAAACTCGATTTCTTTGCAGTTCCATCGGTATTGTAAAATTCCTTTTTCTCCTGCTGCAGACATTTTTACCATTAACTGCGGCCATTCTGTTTGTTTCAGGTATTGGTTAAAAAAAGGTTCAAGATTCAATTTGAAAAAAGAACTGGCATAGCTTTTTATCGTGTCTCCTGAAATGGATTTGGTTCCAAACTTTTGAGCAAAACTTTTCAACCATTCAAACCAAAGTTTTTCATTATCAACCAATTGCCTCAGGCTATGTAGCATCCATGTGCCTTTGAAATACATGTCAGAGTCTTTCCAATTGTTGAAGTAGACACCTCGTGGACCTTGAATTGGTGATTTGTTTTTGATTCTCTTTTTCTGAGTGAGGATATATTGTACAGCCTTTTCTTTGCCTTGTAGTTTCTCCACATAAAGCGCCTCGGCATAGGTACAAAATGACTCGTGAAGCCACATATCTGCATGATCGTCTGCAGAGGTTTGGTTCCCCCACCATTCATGGCCGGTCTCGTGCATGACAATAAAATCAAAGCCAAAAGCATTGTCTTCAAACTTATCTCCATAGGCAATGCAGGATTGGTGTTCCATCCCCAAAAAAGGCGTTTGCACCATTTTATATCCATCTTTTGCAAAAGGATAATCCCCAAAAAGCTTGCTCAATTCCAGGACCACTGTTTTGGTCTGTGCCCATTGTCTTTTGGCTTTTGCAAGGTCTTCAGGCAAAGCATAAAACGACATTTTTAATAATTTTCCAGACTCCGGAAGTCGCATCGTGTCTTGCCAGGTGCTATAAAAACCTGCGTTAAAACTTATGTTGTAGTGGTTAATCGGATTTGTAACTTTATAAGAATACAAAGCGGTTGAATCAGAAACGGCTTCTTTTTTTATGAAAATACCGTTTCCGATAGCGGTCAGGTTTTTTGGAACTTCATATTGAAGAAAAACAGAGTCCGGTTCATCAGCCGGATGGTCTTTAGATGGAAACCATAAACTGGACCCTTCACCTTCACATGCAAGACCAATCCAGGGTAGATTTTCCTTGTCCTTTTGCCAAACAAAACCTCCATCCCAGGGAGCAGAAGCAGCAACCTGAGGATGCCCACCGTAGTGTACCTGAATCCAGAATTTTTCATTTTTGAGGAAATATTCAGGGAGTGTGACCAAAACAGAATTGCCCTCCCGTTTCCATTTTGCTGCACCCTTTGAAGTTACTATTTTTTCGATATCAAAATTTTCTGCCAGGTCTATTTGAAGTGTACGGGATTGGGTCAGGCCAAGGCAGGAGAGTTTGCAAAATCCGGCGATATATCTCGAATCTGGTTTTACATTAATTTTCAGGTGATAATGGGTTAAATCATAGCAACTTCTGTTTTGATGATATGAACCTCTCAGGCTGTCTTGCCTTGTGTATTTCTGGGCGTATAAACCGCAAAAATTAAATGCCGAAAAATAAAGAAAGGCAAAGTGTAAGAATTTCATTCCAAAGGCGAAGGCTAAGTTGTTAATTTGCGGCCCGTATTAAAAAAGTCAATTGGCTTTTTGATAAATGGACAATTGCAAAAGTAGAAGCAATACTGATGAAAATATCGCATACCTGGCTGCAAAAATTAATTCATTTGCCAGAATCTCCTGAGGAAATATCCTCCATTCTTACCCGCTTGGGATTGGAAGTTGAAAGTTTGGAGTACATAGAGAAAATAAAGGGCAATCTGGAAGGACTTGTGATTGGCAAGGTGATTTCGGCTGAAAAACACCCGGATGCCGATTCACTTAAAAAAACCAAAGTAGATGTAGGAGGTACTTCCTTACTGGATATAGTTTGCGGAGCACCAAATGTGGCAGAAGGACAAACTGTAGTCGTAGCCATGGTTGGATCCACTTTGTATCCTACAGAAGGGGCTCCTCTGCATATTAAAAAAGCCAAAATCAGGGGCGCTGTTTCAGAAGGAATGATTTGTGCTGAAGACGAAATTGGTCTTGGAAAAGGCCATGCCGGGATCATGGTTTTAGAAACTGATTTGCCGGTTGGAAGTCCTGCCGCCAGATATTTTAATCTGGAACCAACACCAGTTTACGAAATAGGACTGACTCCGAACCGCGTGGATGCCGCCAGTCACTATGGGGTGGCCAGAGATTTGAAAGCTTTTTTAAACAGGCCGGTGATTTTTCCTGAAAGTGTACATGCATTGGAAGGAGGAAAGTCACAAAGCCCGGTTTCAATTGAAATTCAGAATACTGAATCCTGCCCAAGATATGCCGGCCTTTTTATCAAAGGAGTTACGGTGGAGCCTTCGCCGGAATGGTTGCAGAATTCCTTAAAATCCATAGGATTAAATCCAATAAACAACATTGTAGATATTACAAATTATGTTCTCCATGAGCTAGGCCAACCGCTTCATGCTTTTGATGCAGCCAGAATCAAGGGAAATTCAATCATAGTCAGACATGCAACGGAAGGTGAAGTTTTGATTACGCTTGATAAAACCGAAAGAAAACTTGAGGGGAATGATCTTGTCATTTGCGATGCAGATGGACCATTGGCATTGGCAGGAATTTTTGGAGGATTGAACTCAGGTGTGAATGGTGAAACCAAAGACATTTTTCTGGAAAGTGCATATTTCCTACCCGCAACTGTCAGAAAGTCTTCGCAATACCATGGCATTAAAACAGATTCCAGTTTCAGATTTGAAAGAGGCGCTGATCCGGATATGGTTGTTTCTGCACTTGGCAGGGCGGCATTTCTCATTCAACAGATTACCGGCGCAACAATTGAATTTGCTGCACTTGATGTTTATCCGGCACCAGTTTCCAGCAAAAATTTTGTGGTAAAATGGCGAAACATCAACAGGCTGATAGGAGAGGAGCTTCCAAGGGAAAAGGTTACTGAAATTTTAAATCAATTGGACATTGCCACAAAACCAATTGAAGAATATGGACATTCTGGTTTTGAAGAAGAATTTGAAGTCACAGTGCCAGCTTACCGGGTTGATGTAGAAAGAGAAGCCGATATTGTTGAGGAGATTTTAAGGGTATATGGAATTGACAATATTGCCATCGATGGCCAATTGAGTACCGAATTTATTTCCAGCAGAGAAGGTGGAAAACCTGAAAAAGCCTGGGTTAGGGCTGGTCAATTGCTGGCAGATATGGGTTTTGTTGAAATAATAACCAATTCATTAACGCAGAGAACTTTAACCCAGGGAATTGCTGAAATAGCTGATGAAGATTATGTTGAAATTCTCAATCCATTGAGTGAGGAACTGGGTGTAATGAGGCAAACAATGATTTTTTCAGGGCTTGAAATTCTGGCCTACAACATCAACCGAAGGCAGACAAATCTGAAATTGTTTCAATTGGGTAAGGTGTACAGAAAGACAGAGAATAAAACCACAGAAGGCTATAGACTAGGACTTTATGTTTCCGGACAGAATCAGGATTCGTCCTGGGAGGTAAAAAGTCAGGAGTTGGAGTTTTTTCATCTTAAAAAGTGGATTATCAATTTGTTGTCCAGGATGGGAATTGATCAGGTTCAATTCAGGTCTGAAATTGGTTCAATTTATTCTTTTGGCCAGAGTCTGTATATTAAAAACCAGAAGGCAGGAGAATTTGGCCTTCTAAAAAAGGAATTGGCCAAACGGAAAGAAGTAAAGCAAAATGTGCTTGCAGCAGAATTGAATTGGGATGTAATGCTCAAGCTCAAATCTGCAATGAAAGGAGTGAAAGAGATTTCTAAATTTCCGGAGGTGAAGAGAGATCTTTCCGTCGTTGTTGACAGGACGCTGACCTTTGATAAAATAGAAAATCTTGTCAAATCCAGCAACAAGCAATTGATAAAATCCACTTCAGTTTTTGATGTTTATGTTGGAGATAAAATAGACCAGAATAAAAAGGCCTATGCATTGAGTATCTTTTTGCAGGACGAAAATCAAACCCTGACAGATGCTTTGATTGAAAAGACGATGGATAACATTATGAAAAAGTTGGAAACGGAACTTGGTGCTGTTATCCGGAGGTAATTCAATAAAGAATGAAGACATTTTGGCGCATTCTTGCGTATTCCAGGCCTTA
This sequence comes from Cytophagaceae bacterium, assembly GCA_027485575.1. Classification (GTDB taxonomy): domain Bacteria; phylum Bacteroidota; class Bacteroidia; order Cytophagales; family Flexibacteraceae; genus CAMDMI01. The sequence goes on along the minus strand of JAIXQU010000003.1, from coordinate 7,737 downwards.
CAGTAGTTATCTGCCCAAATATATTGTGCTGGCCATTCTTGCCGTGGCTTTTGGGGTATTTAATTTTTCGTTGTTAATTCCTTTGTTGAATGTTCTTTTTGGAAGTGTCAAAGTTCCTGAAGTTCTGGAAAATCCTGAATTTCAGCCTTCCATAAAGTTTGTGGTCGCCAAGTTTAATTACTTCATGTACTTTCTCATTAAGGAACAAGGAATGGAATATGCCTTGTATCTTATCTGTGGTGCCATTTTTACGTTCATATTTTTCTCCAATTTCTTTAAGTATCTGGCCCAAAGGGTTATTACCAGAATGCGGGTAGATTTGATGAAAAACCTGCGGAAAGACATTTTCAGGAAGTATTCAACACTCAACATTGGATTTCTTAATTCTCAAAAGAAAGGCAACCTGATCACAATGATAAGCAATGACATTCAGGACATTGAGTTCTCGATTCTTGTTTCTCTGGAGGCTGTTTTCCGGGAGCCACTTCTGGTGGTAGGCTACTTCATTTTTCTATTTTCCATTTCACCACAGCTGACTCTTTTTACCATTTTATATCTTCCTGTTTCTGGTTTGATAATCAGTCAGATAACCCGACGGCTTAAAAGTGGGGATGGGCTAAAAATGATGAGCAATATTGTTTCAATAACCGAAGAAACATTGTCAGGTCTTAGAATCATTAAAATTTTCAACGCGGAGCGCTTTATCCAAAACCGTTTTGAAGTGGTCAACCACAAGTTCAGAGATTATTTGAAATCCTGGCTGAACAAGCGGGAAATGGCCTCACCCTCCTCTGAAATTTTGGGTGTGCTTTCTGCGATAGGAATTATTTTATACGGTGGACACCTGGTTATCAATAAAAATGCGGATTTGGATGCTTCCCAGTTTATTACCTATATCATTATTTTTTCGCAGATTCTAGGCCCGGCAAAGGCTCTTTCCAACTCGTTGGCTACTATTCAAAGAGGACTTGCTGCAGGAAACAGGATTTTTGACATTCTGGATATTGAGGATGACATCAAGGAAAATGAAAATCCTGTATCAATTTCAGGCATCCATTCTCAGATTTCATTTCAGGATGTTTCCTTTTCTTATGGACAAAATCCTGTATTGAAAAATATTTCCTTCACCGCTTCAAAAGGCAAAATGTTGGCGTTGGTTGGGCCATCTGGCGGTGGTAAATCTACCATTCTCGACTTGTTGGTTCGGTTTTATGACGCAGATTCGGGTTCCATTTCTATTGATGGGCAGGATATAAAAGATTTAAGAGTCAGTGACTTAAGGAATTTGTTTGGTATGGTCAATCAGGATACCATTTTGTTCAACGATACCATTTTCAACAACATTGCTTTTGGGAAAACTGACGCTACTCCGGAAATGGTAGAACGAGCCGCAAAGATTGCCAATGCCCATGAGTTTGTGCTAAAAACTGAAAATGGATACCAAACTGAAATCGGAGACCGTGGTTCAAAATTATCCGGAGGCCAAAGGCAAAGAATATCCATTGCCAGAGCGGTTTTGAGAAATCCACAGATTCTTCTTTTGGATGAGGCTACCTCTGCCTTAGATACCGAATCAGAAAAACTGGTTCAGGAAGCCATTTCTAACCTCATGATTGGAAGAACTTCCATTGTCATTGCCCATCGGCTGAGTACCATCCAAAATGCAGACCAGATCCTTGTTTTGGATAAAGGCAAAATCGTAGAATCTGGTACCCATGACCAACTCATTGGTCAAAATGGATTGTATTGCCGGTTGGTAGATTTACAGAGTATGTAATCCTATTGGTTAAGCATCAAGGGAACATCTTTTCCACCCATAATCACCACTTTGGAATTTGGAGAAAGAGCCAGTTCTTTTTGAGCCTTAATCATTTCATATTGGAGCTGTTCTTTGGTTAGAGTTGCAGAAATAATCTTCTGATAATCAGCTATACCCTGGGCTTCAACTCTTTTTCTGTCGGCTTCCTGCTTTTCTTTTGTCAGTACAAATTGCATTTTCTGTGATTCCTGTTCTGCATTAATCTTGGATTCTATGGTTTGCTTTACAGATGCAGGCAAAGTGATATTTCTCACAAGAATCTGTTCTAATTCCAGTCCTCTGCTTTGAAATAGTTTTTGAATGTCTTTGAAAATCTTGTCCTGAAATTCGTCTCGTTTTGTGGAATACAAAGAAACCGCATCATAGGAAACTGCATTGTCCCTTATTTTTGTCCGGGTAACAGGTCTCACGATAACTTCCTTATAATTCTGTCCTATTTCTGATAATATTCTGGGTGCTTTTGTAGTTTCAACCCGAAAGAGAACTGTCAGATCAATGGTAACTTCCAGTCCGTCAGCAGCCAAAACCCGAATGGCATCATCGCCCGCTTTATCTCCTTCATCGTGGACAGATGACATGGTGTAGTTCTGTGTTTTAATATCGAAACGCTCAACATTCATCAATGGATTGATAAAATGCAAACCGCTTTCCAAAGTTCCGGCCTGGACCTTTCCAAACAAAACCTGAACACCCACTTCCCCCGGAGGAATGGTAACAAAACAAGCGGTAGCCACTCCAAAAAGAGTAACAACCAGACCTCCGATTTTTAAAGGATTCGAAAATTTATTGGTTGGAAAATTTGCATTTGCCAATTGAAATCCGATTGCAATGGCGGCTATTCCTAAAAATATAAATATCATTTGTATAAAATTTGAGTTTGTAAAAGTGAATTAATAAATTCGAAACTAATATGAAGTTCAATAATTTCAAACAGACTATTGGGAATACTCATCCGGCATCGGCTTTTTTGGCCTTTTCTTTCTTTGTCCTTTTTATTTTGGTGGGCGGCGGATGTCAAAAAAACAAAAATGAAGAGCCAAAACCGGACACAATATTTGTATTGCCAACTCCGCAAAAACCCAATGTTCCCTTTTTTTTCCAAAGCTTTTACAAAGAACCTGCTGACAATCCCAATACCATTGAAGGAGTTGCTTTAGGCAAAGCACTTTTTTTTGATAAAATCCTTTCTGATGACAACACCGTCGCCTGTGCCAGCTGTCATAATCCAGAGAAAGCCTTTACAGATGGAATTCCACTTGCGATTGGCATTCAGGGAAAAACAGGTAGAAGAAACACCCCGGGACTTTTCAATATAGCCATTCAGAAGAAGTTTTTTTGGGATGGACGGGATACTTCATTGGAACAACAATCGCTTCATCCCATTCAGGACCCGAATGAAATGGCGCTTAATTTGAATAAGATGGTAGAAAAGTTAAAAGCCAATGCCAATTATCCCAAAATGTTTGGAAGGGCTTTTGGTACAACTTCTATTACACCGGATAGAGTTGCAAAGGCGTTGGCACAATTTGAGCGAACGCTGTTTTCTCAAAATTCTAAATATGATTTATACCTCAAACAGCTGTACAATCCAACCGCAGAAGAGCTGAAAGGGATGCAACTTTTTTTTCAACACCCGGATCCTTTTGCGCCAACACCCATAAGAGGCGGAAATTGTGGTGACTGCCATCTTCAAAGCACCTTGTTCGGAAAGCCTGATGCTTTTTTTGGATTTCACAACAATGGCCTGACGGAATTAAATGCGTCAGATATTGGTCTTCAAAAGGTTACAGGAAAAGGCTCGGATTTTGGAAAGTTCAAAACACCGGGATTACGAAATATTGCACTGACGGCGCCATATATGCATGATGGAAGATTTCAAACATTGGAGCAGGTTTTAGACCATTATAATTCTGATGATATTTTTACCAAACCTAAAGTGGACCCACTCATCCAACTGGGAACCAATGAAAGATTCGGAGAAAGCTTAAAGCTGACAGCGAATGAAAAAACCGCCATCATTGCTTTTCTTCATATGCTGACAGATAGTACCGCCATTAAATTCAATCCTTAGCCATTAGAAATCGATTTCTCAAAGTGTTGTTTTATTCACACCAAAAATGAAAGCAACAGCAAGCGGAAATATTCTCCACCTTGGTCTTTGGCATATAGAACAAAATTCGGTCTGTTAGCCGCAGACCGAGGAAAAAACCAAAGGGACTATTTCAGGCTAGTCTTTCTTAAATCGAAAAGTCTTATCCAATTTTCCTTGAGAAACTGTAACGGAATAGAGGCCGGGAGGCAGTTTTTTGGTCTCAATCTTAACCAATCCTTCCTGGTGCATCAGTTCTGAAAGGTCTTCATATTTCCTTCCTTGCATATCAAAAATCGCAACCGACAGACTTTCACCAATTTTTGTGGCAAACCTGATATTCAATTTATCAGCCACAGGATTGGGGAAGACAGAAAGATCTGAATCTGAAAACAGGATTTTGGTGTTTGTCAATTGCCTGGGGACTATGGCATTTCTCCTAACCACAATGCCCCCATCTATGCCATCAGAAGTGTCTATCGATAACGAAAATACAGGATCGTAAACAACAGGTCCTGCTTTAATCCATAAGTACGTTGTATTTTTTGAATCATTTGAAAATGGATTGTTAGAACTTAATATCCGGCTTTGTTTTAACCTAACCACGTTTCCGAAAAGCCCTTGAGGTGTTGAAATGCTGCCATAAGCATCATAAATGATGGTTTTGGAACCGTAGGAAGTATCCGTAAATATGGGTCCACCAAGGTTTTGAAGCCTAATGGAATAAAAATTATCTGACTGTATTTGGTTGTATGGAAGTGAATTCCAAATGAGGGTTTCAGGATTGGAATATCGGCTTGTGGCTGTGGTTTGTTGCAAAATAAAAATAGAACCCACTTGTTCGGTTATATTTCCTGTTGACCTATAATAAGAAAACAATTGATACTGAATGGGACCCTGACTCACAATAGTTTTTGATGCCATGGTGCTGGTTGGGAAAGAATCTGGATATGGGGTATTGGAAGGAAGTAAATATTCAAAAATCGGGGCAGGGATTCCGGTATCAGGGAGTGTAAAACTCCAGGTTTGATTTGCACCTGCAGGGCCTGGATTTACTTCGGACAATGTGTAAGATTGGTTTTTCGAAATTGAACCGGCAGGAGCTAATTGAAGATTAAACGAGGGTTGGGCAAATGCACCGATTAAACTGCAAGCAAAAATTGCAAAATGAGAAATGATATTTTTCATGGAAGTTGATTTTGATTTTTAGATTGAAATTCAAAAAAACATCAAAAAGAATAAAGTTAAAATACATTTGAATTATTTTTTTTAACACGACTCTCCATTGTGGTCTGCAGCACAAAGAACACAATTCGGTCTGTGGGCCACCATAGCGGTCAACCTAAGATTGTGCTAATTCTGCCATGAAAAAATATTTCGTCCCGCTGGGACTTGAAAACTTTGGTGGCAACGAATTCTACCAATATTTTGCCCCGATGGGGCTAATCTAGGTTGATGTTTTTGGTTTCATTCTCTTGAATGGATATTATAGATTTAGATCTCCACCGTGGTCTATGGCACGCAGAACACAATTCGGTCTTTGAGCCACAGACCGAGGGGAAATGTGTCTTTTTAAACTCAAATTCACAGGGCAAAATGTTTTGGAAATTCGGGTTTAATCCATCCTCCCTTCCACCAAAACAAACCCAACCCCAAACACATTGTCAATCCGCAAACCCGTATCGTCTTTCAGGTATTTCCGGATTTTGGTAATGAAAACATCCAGACTCCGGCCCAGGAAATAATCGTTTTCCCCCCAAAGGTCTTTGAGCAAATCCTCTCTTTTTACGACTTGATTTCGGTTTTGGGCCAGATACAAAAGCAGTTTGCTTTCCTTTTCTGTAATCCGTTTTACCTCCCCATTTAAGTTTAACGTCTGGTTCTGAGTGTCAAACTCATATTTTCCAATTGAAATGATTTCCGTTTGATTCCCGGTTTTTGCTTCGGAATTCCTGCGGATGACCGCTTTTATTTTCCAGAGCAATTCTTCTTCATCAAATGGTTTCAGGATATAATCATCTGCGCCCAGTCCGTAGCCTTTTAGCTTGTCTTCCTTCAAAGATTTGGCGGTTATGAAAATGATGGGCAGCTGTTTGTTGCCTGCCCTGATTTCTTTGGCCACTGCAAATCCATCTGTTTTTGGCATCATCACATCCAGCAGGCAAAGGTCGAAATGTTGCCTTTTGAAGGCTTGAATGGCCAATTCCCCATCTTTACAAAGGGAAACGTCAAAACCTTCTGATTCCAGATAATCCACCAAAAGCAAACCCAGATTGGGGTCATCTTCGGCCAGCAATATTTTGGGTCTGTCCTTAAACATGGGGAATCCGAATTGTGAATTTGCTGCCTTTTCCCTTTTCGCTTTCCAGTTCTATGCTGCCACCATGCAGTTCAACTATTTTTTTGACATAGGCGAGACCAAGCCCAAAACCTTTCACGTTGTGCACATCTCCAGTCGGAATTCTGAAAAACTTTTCAAACACTTTTTGCTCATAACCCTTACCTATGCCAATTCCTTGATCTGAAAAGTTTAGAATCAGATTTTGGCCTTGATTGGAGGTTTGAATATGTAAAACAGGTTTGCCGTTTGCATACTTCAGGCCGTTGTCTATCAGATTGCATAAGGCGTTGGTCAAATGGGTTTTATCTCCGGAAATGAGAAACTTATTTGCCTCTAAATCAAGCTTGAGTTCTCCTTTTCCGTTTTCAATTTGTAAACCCATGCACTTTGTGCAATCGAGAATCAACTGGTGAAAATCCAGTTCGGTTTTTTCCAATGGAATTTCGCCCCGCTCCAAAGCCGTCATGCTCAAAACCTGCTCCACCTGAAGCCTAAGTTTTTCATTTTCTTCCAGAATGATGCCTGAATAATGCTTCACTTTTTCTTCCTGTCGCAGGTTCGAATCTTTCACCATCATTTTTCCGGCAAGGGCAATGTTGGTCAATGGTGTTTTAAATTCATGGGTCATGTTGTTCAGGAAATCGGTGGTATGTTCTGCTATTTTTTTCTCCTTCATTAAGGATAAAACCGTGCGCCAGAACATGGCCAAAACCACCAGAATCAAGATCACGGAAGCAATAAAAGGTGCGCCCATTTCTGCCATGATGTAGTCTTTTTTATCGGGAAAAATGAGTTTCAATTCTACCCAGTTCAGGCTGGCAACCTGGTCCAGGCGCTGGTTGTAAATAAATCCGGAGCCCTTGCTTGCTGAGATTTCTGGTTTTGCCACCACAAAGGAATAGTCTATGTGGAAGTTATATAGCCGCATAAAATGGTTAAAGAGAGAATCGATGGTATGCGTTTCGGCCTTTCCAAGTGTAGCAGTCGAACCCGTCATGGCGTCTGCACGCACACATTCCTGAATCTGGCCGCAAGTCGTTTCGTCGTTTCCAATGGCCTCAATGGTTCGGGAAAGCACCATATTGGCTTTTTCATTGAACAATTCCTCCTTCATTCTGGCTGTCTGCAAAATCCAGTAAACCTGGATGGCAAGCAATGCAACCAAAGCCAAAGACGAAACGCTTATAAAAAGGAAAGTCCGGTTCTTTTTCATTTGAGAATCCAAAACTAGGGAAAATTCAACCTGCCTTTTTGCCTTTAACAAGTCATTAACAAGATTGCTTTGTGAACCGACCTAGTTTTGCAAAAGAATTTTAAATCGAAACAACAATGAAAAAGACAATCTTTTGTATTTTAGGAATCGTTGCCTTGTCGCTAAGTTCCTTCTCTCAGGATTTGTATTATGACATTCATGGCAAGTATGAGATTCCGGTTTTGAAGGAAAAGTTTTGCATCGCCAATTCTCTTGCCGACATTGCCAAAGGGTAT
>JAIXQU010000134.1 GCA_027485575.1 Cytophagaceae bacterium | reverse complement strand
TCGTCAAAGGAAAAAAGGTCAAGATTCAGGAGTTCATTGTAGAGGGCAATGTTGCCTTTGAAGATAAGTTGGTTCAGAAAAAAATAAAGGAAACGAAGGTTAAAAATCCATGGCGTATTTTTAAAGCTTCCCGATTTATCCGGTCAAAATTTGAAACAGATAAGGCCAAATTGATTGAATTCTACACAAAGAACGGATATAGGGACATTAACATCATTTCAGATTCCATCTGGGTGAATGACAATAAAACTGTGAGTCTTAAATTAAAGTTGGAAGAAGGTCAGAAGTACCATTTTGGTAATATAAAATGGGATGGCAACTACTTGTATCAAAGTGAATACCTCAATGGCATTTTAGGAATTAAAAAAGGAGACATATACAATATGGAACTTCTGCAGAAAAAGCTGAATTACAATCCCAACGGACTTGATGTGAGTTCATTGTATATGGACGATGGGTATTTGTTTTTTTCTGTAGAACCCCATGAGGTTGCTGTAAACCAGGACTCTATAGATATTGAATTGAGGATGAATGAAGGCACCCAGGCAAAAATAAACCGGGTTAATGTGCAGGGAAATACCAAGACCAATGACCATGTTATTTTAAGAGAGATAAGAACCCTTCCAGGACAAAAGTTTAGTAGGTCAGACCTCATCAGAACCAATCAGGTACTGGCATCGCTGGGTTATTTTGACCCGGAAAAAATAGGAATCAACCCCATTCCAAATCCAAATGATGGAACGGTGGACATCAATTACAGTGTTGAGGAAAAACCCAGTGACCAAATCGAACTTTCTGGTGGCTGGGGAGGCGCTTTTGGTTTCATAGGTACGTTGGGATTGTCCTTCAATAATTTTTCTATGAGAAAAATAGGAAAAATAAGAGAATGGAGCCCTTTGCCTTCCGGAGATGGACAAAGATTCTCCATCCGGTTTCAAGCCAATGGAAAGCAATTTCAAACCTATTCAGTATCTTTTACTGAGCCTTGGTTTGGTGGCAAGAAGCCCAATAGTTTAACTGTTGGTATAAACCGTTCGGTTCAAAGAAGTATAAGTGCAACCAATGAGGTTTTAAGCCGGCTTGCCATCAATGGTGTAAATTTTTCTCTTGGAAAAAGATTGCGCTGGCCCGATGATTATTTTTCTTTGATGACTACTGTAAACATCCAGCGGTATGATTTATACAAGTACCAACTGATTACAGGTTCAGATTTTGGAAGAGACCAGACTTACAGCAACTCCGTCGCATTTAATACTACCCTTTCCAGGAACAGCATCAACAACCCCACTTTTCCGACCACAGGGAGCAGTTTGTCATTGATTGTGAACGTGACCCCACCTTATTCTTTGTTCAGGAAAAACAATAATTTCACTTCAGACAATCAAAGATTTAAATGGGTAGAATTTCACAAGTGGAATTTTGATGCATCCTGGTTTACACCATTGGCCAAAAACCTGGTTATCAATACAAGGGCGCACTTCGGTTTTATTGGAAACTACAACAAAGACCTTGGCATCGGGCCATTTGAAAGATTCAGATTGGGCGGTTCAGGATTGTCCGGATTTAACTTTTTGCTGGGCTATGACATCATCGCATTACGCGGTTACAATGATGGGACCGTGGTAACGCCTTTGGGCCTCGAAGCAGGGGTTTTGTTTAATAAATTTGTAACAGAATTGCGATATGCCATCAGTACAAATCCTGCAGCCACTATATTTGTCCATACTTTTCTGGAGGGTGGCAATTCCTGGGGTGGATATCAGGACTACAACCCTTTCAATATTTACAGAAGCGGTGGTGCCGGTGTCAGAATTTTTATGCCTGCATTTGGTATGCTTGGTGTAGATTATGGGGTAGCTTTCGATGGGCCAAAAGGTATGCATAATGCATTTCAGTTTACAATTGGACAGCAAATCAGATAAAAATGAAACTTAAACTTTTTCTATTAACCGGAATACTTTTCATTGTTCAGTCAGGGTTTTCCCAAAAACTGGGGTATATAGATTCCAAGTTTATTTTAGGAAAAATGCCTGAATACAAGCAAGCTTCCTCTGAGTTGGGTGCCCAAAGTCAGAAATGGCAAACGGAAATAGAAGCCCTTAGAAATGAAGTAGATAAGCTAAGGAAAGAATATATGGCTGAAGAAGTTCTCTTGACGGAGGACATGAAAAAGGAGCGGCAAGCCGTGATAGCCAAAAAAGACAAAGAATCTAAAGACGCCCAGAATAAGGCATTTGGTTTTGAAGGTTTATACTTTCTAAAAAAACAAGAGTTGGTAAAACCACTTCAGGATAAGATATTTGAGGCCGTTGAAAAGGTGTGCAAAAAGAAGAAAATTGCCATCATGTTCGATAAAGCCGGAGATCTGGTTATGATTTATACAAATCCAGCCCATGACTATACAGATTTTGTGTTGGAGGAACTCGGACTTGGAGACAAGGATGACACGGTAAACGAAAAAAACAAAGACAAAAAATAGATAATCAAACAATTAATAATTTTCAGTGATGAACAAATTTGCAGCCATCTGCATTGTGGCAACAGCGTTAAGCCTTTCAGCAAAAGCTCAATTAAGCCCTGAAAGCAAACCAGCAACCGCAGAAGTAAAAACAGCTAAACCTGTTAAAATTGGATATACCAATGTCAATTATGTTTTGAGCATTAGCCCTGCTTCGAAAGTAATTCAAAAGCAACTTGAAGAAACCCAGAAGCAATACATGAAAACCATTGAGGATAAGAATAAGGAATTGGAAGCCAAATTCGAAGCCTATCAAAAAGGACAAGCTACCATGCTGGAGTCCATTAAAAAAGATAAGGAAGAAGAACTTAGGAATTTGCAGAGAAGCATTCAGACCTTGCAGGAGAATGCGCAGGAAGACCTGAGAAAAAAGGAGAATGATCTTGTAAAACCAGAGTTAGACAAAATCTACAAAGCAGTAAATGAGGTTTCAAAAGCCAATGATTTTACGCATGTGTTTAACTCTGATCAAGTTCTTTTGTATGCTGAAGAGCAATCAGACATCACAGACTTAGTTTTGGATAAACTGGGAATTAAAGCCCCGGCCGCAGGTGAGACCAAAATGGAAGAGCCAAAAACTGCTCCAGCCACCAATCCTGCACCAAAACCAGCGACTATGCCTTCACCTGCAAAGAAATCAGGTGGAAAGAAATAGTTGTTTTTCATAAAAGACAACGAAGTTTCTGATTTTAAACAGTTTAGCATCGGAATACCTGCCTGTCGGCAGACAGGGAATTCCTGATGACTATTCTGGGATTAAATCCCCGCAGCTTTCAACATCAATAGCCATGGAGATTTAGAACTTTAAAATCCTATCGAAAAACCCAAATCCCGCCAATTGGGTCTGAATGAACCGGGGGATTAAAAAGGCATCAAATCATATTTGGTAAAAGCAAAAAGGCTCTGGATTACAGAGCCTTTTTGCTTTTAAGGAGTGATTCTTATTAGAAAAGCTGGGCAGCAATTTGCTTCACTGCATCACTTTTGCCCATGCTGTAATAATGAAGAACGGGTACACCAGCAGCCATCAGTTCTTTAGATTGCATAGCACACCATTCAATTCCGATTTGTTTTACGGCTTTGTCATCTTTGGCAGATTCAATGGCTGAAACAAGGTCCTGAGGAATATCCAAAGCAAAGATTCTTGGCAAAACAGTCAATTGCTTTTTTGATGTAATTGGCTTTAAACCAGGGATAATCGGAACCTCAATTCCTAAATCTTTACATCGCTTCACATAGTCGAAATAGGGTTTATTGTCAAAGAACATTTGGGTTACTATATATTCTCCACCCAGATCGCATTTCAGCTTTGTAAATTTAAGCTCTGTTTCCATGTTGGCTGCTTCAAAATGCTTTTCCGGATAGCCTGCAACGCCAATGCAGAAATCAGTTGGGGTTGTAGTCCGCAATTCTTCATCCAGATATTTGCCTGCATTCATATCCTTTATTTGAACGATAAGTTCAGAAGCATAGGCATGCCCGCCTGGTTCCTGTGTAAAAAAACCTTCTGATTTGATATGATCTCCTCTGAGGGCCAGGACATTATCGATGCCTAAAAAATCGAGGTCAATTAGTGCATTTTCAGTTTCTTCTTTGGTAAAACCTCCACAGATTAAATGTGGCACTGCATCTACATGGAATCTGTTCATGATTGCTGCACAAATTCCTACTGTTCCCGGGCGTTTTCTGGTAATTCTTTTTTCCAAACCACCTTCAGGTCGGGTCTTATAAATAAATTCCTCACGGTGATAAGTCACATCAATGAAGGGTGGTTTAAACTCCATTAAAGGAGCAATACCATTAAAAAGCAAATCGATGCTTTCTCCTTTGAGGGGAGGAAGAATTTCGAATGAAAATAAGGTCTTACCTTTTGCCTTAGCTATATGTTCTATAATTTTTGCCATACGAATCGGTCATACAAAAAAATGAACTGCGGACCAGCTTACCGCAATTCCCAATAAAAAACCTAAAATAATTTGAAGTTGGTTATGTGCCATCAAATATAGCCGGCTACTTGCTACAGCCCCGGAGGCGATAATGGTAAATATTAATGGCCATAAAAGGCTCATATTTTGCGTTTTTGACACAACAGCCAACATAAAACCGAGGAGTCCGCCAATGCCTACCATGTGGCTACTGATTTTCCAAAATTTCGTGATAACGGCAGTCAATGCAACTGTAAGGGCAATGGATGCCATAAAAAACCCAATAATCCGGGCCATTTGAAGGTATTCTAAAAAGATATAACTGACGCCCATATATACCAATCCGGTCATGACAAGAGGAATCATTCTTTCAGATTTTTTTTCAAGACCAATACTGGTAATAACCCCAGATGCCCAAAGCAAACCTGTTGTAAATGAAGGAATCAGATAGGTAGAAATAAAGATAAAAAATAGTATCTGGACTTTTGATTCATGGGTCAAGGGGGCCAGATCTGTGCAATACTTGAATACCAAACCATTTAAATAGGTTGGCATTAACAATGGATGGAATACAATGGATACCACCCAGGCTAGTATAAAAGGAATAGAGGCTTTGCTAAGCAAACCCGTTGGCTTAATTTGAATTAAATACCTGAATAAACTGCTTGCCTGGTTCAAATTTCTTTTCTTAGCCGTGCTACCGGTATATTCAATTGTTCTCTGTATTTAGCAACGGTTCTCCTTGCAATCTGGTATCCTCTGGCAATAAGCATTTCTTCAAGTTTTTCATCTGAAAGAGGCTTATCCTTGTCTTCCCGGTCTATAATTTCTTTTAAAATAGACTTAACTTCCCTGCTGCTGTGGTCTTCGCCATCCGTTGTGGACGCAATTCCTTCAGAAAAAAAATATTTCAATGGAAAAGTTCCAAATTCCGTTTGGACAAATTTGCTATTCGTAACCCTGCTAACAGTACTGATATCCATATCAATAACGGAGGCAACATCCTTTAAAATCATTGGCTTTAACTTGCTTTCATCTCCTTCCAGAAAATACTCATATTGAAAGTCAATTATGGCACCCATTGTTTTCAATAATGTCTGCTGCCGTTGTCTGATGGCATCTATAAACCATTGGGCAGAATCCAGTTTTTGTTTTATAAACCCGATTGCTTCTCTTTCTTTCTTCGATTTTTTGTTTGTTTTGGCCAAATGCTCGAGCATTTCTTTATAGGTTCTGTTTATCTTTAAATCAGGTGCATTTTGCCCGTTTAATGATAGTTCCAGTTTACCTGAATTGTTTATGAGAAGAAAATCGGGAGTTATGAATTGGTTTCCAGAGCCATTTCCTTCGGAAACCTCACCTGGTTTTGGATTCAGATGGGTAATCATATTGATGGCATCTTTCATCAATTCATGGTCCTGAATTTCAAGCTTTTTTTCTATTTTCTCGTAATGCTTTTTTGTAAAATCATCAAAATGATCTTCAATGATCTGAATGGCAACAGATGCAACTTCATAATTTCCTCTTTTCCTGTCCAGTTGTAAAATCAGGCATTCCTGCAAGGTTCTGGCCGCAATTCCCGGAGGGTCAAATTGTTGAATCATATCCAGAATCTCCTCCAGTTCTTCCTCAGATGTTTCTATATTTTGAGAAAAAGCAAGGTCATTGGCAATTGAAAAAAGGTCTCTTCTTATATATCCATCATTGTCTATGGAACCGATAAGTTGAAGCCCTATTTCTTTTTTGTGTTCATTCAGAGGCAGATAACTAAGCTGTTGTATCAAAAGATCATTGATGGTTGAACTGCTGGCCATGGGTACATTTTTGTCCTCATCATCCGGTGAGGGGCCATCTCCCTGTAGTTTATACCCAGCTTGGTCAGAATCTCTTAAATAATCTTCGAGGTTTATTTTATCATCCATACCCTCACCTTCGGGCACTTCATTGGGGTCGTCAAAAGTCTTTTCATCCTGGTTTTCCCCTTCCCCTTGTTCAGAATCTGAGTTATAATCTTCCCTGCCTTCATCAAGAGCTGGATTTACCTCTAATTCTTCTTCAATTCTGGATAATAGTTCGGTCGTAGGAATTTGCAGCAGTTTAATAAATTGAATCTGCTGAGGAGAAAGCTTTTGTGAAAGCGATTGCTGTAAACTTAGTCTTTGCGCCATTCCCTGATTGATTTGCAAATAACTTAATTTTCCATGATATTAAGGCAAAGGCTTGAAGCCGCATGTCTTGAAAATGTATTTGAAGTTATTTTGGAGAACCCCTGACCTTGAAAAGTTAAGATTCATTTGCTGCCTTTAGACTTTGCTTTTCAACCCGGAAAGCAAGTAAAATGCTCAATTCATATAGCATGTATATGGGAAGTGCCACAATAATCTGGCTAAACATATCCGGGCTTGGCGTTAATATGGCAGAAACAATAACGATGACCAGAATTGCATGTCGGCGATAAGTTTTTAAAAATGAGGTATTTACCAATCCAGCTTTGGCCAGAACCAAAACAATCATTGGAAGTTGAAACATAAGACCACATGCCAGAACCATCATCATTAGTGTTTCGATATAGCTCAGCAAATCCACTTCATTTAATATGCTTTCATCAATCTGATAATTCGCCAAAAAATTTATAGACAATGGAGACAAAATCCAATAGCCAAATGATATGCCTAAGAAGAATAAAAGGCTTACATAAAAAACCGACCCACGGGTCATGGACCTTTCTTTTGGATAGAGGCCAGGCTTCACAAACTGCCATATTTCCCAAAAAACATATGGAAACGCCATAATCAAACCAGCCACAAATGAGACACCAATATGGGTGGTAAACTGACCTGTCAATGTCCGACTTTGAATACTGAACGACAGTTTCTCAACACACAAAAAGGGTTGATCCAGATAAACCCCAAGTTTACAGAGCATTCGGTAGGTCCAGAAATCCGTGCGGCTTGGGGCCAGGATTATGTCATGAAATAAAAGCTTTTTAGAAAAGAACGCAACTATCATTAAAACAATAATGGCCGCCAAAGATCTTAGGATGTGCCACCTTAGTGCTTCCAAATGATCCAGAAAAGACATTTCATTTTCTGGATTTTCTTCTCCTTCGGTTATTTCCTTTGTCATATTTGAAGCTTCAAAATTGGCTTTGTTTATTGGATTTTAAAATCAAACCAAAAAATCCGGAAGTTTTTTCTCTGATATTCAATCGGAATCAAAAGCGAAAGAGTTGGATTTATTGATTTTGGTGTAGTTATTGCGGATTAATCCTGATAAATTGATTAGGAAAAAAGTGCAAATAATTGACAATCTGAAAAGTAAAATTTAGATATATGGTTCTTGCGGTTGGTAGCAGAATAGAGCATCAAAAATATGGGGAGGGAATAATTGCAGGTGTATTGGCCTCTTTATACAAAGTTTCTTTTTTTGGAAAAGGAATAATAGAAATTTCAACTGACCCCACTGATTGGGTGGTTTTGGAATCTTACAGAAATGAACAGGATCAGGTTGATGTTTATGATTTAAGATATACCTTGAAAAAGGTTTTAGAGGAATATTCAGACATTTCTGAACCAGTTTTGATGGGCGAAAAGTGGAAAAAAGGTATGTTGATTTTGCAACCTGCAGATAAAGCGCTGAAGCCCAAGGAGATTCCTGTTGAAACCTTTTTCCACAAAATAGTTATGCTAAGAGATCGGCTGAGGGTATTGGAGCAAAAAATAAATGCCCATAAAGTATTGGAAGACAGTGAAAAAATTGAAATGCAGCAGTACATTACCAGGATATATGGCTCTTTGACAAGTTTCAATGTTTTGTTCCGATATCCAACGGATTACTTTGTAGGTGAAAAAAGTGAAGGCTAGACCAATAATCCTTTTTAAGTGAAATACTCTATAATCATTCCGGTTTTCAACGAAGAAGAAAATATTCAAAAGCTTTTTGAGCGCCTTTTTCAGGTTGTATCCAGATTGAGTTCTGATTTTGAATTAATTTTTATCAACGATGGCAGCAAAGACAATACCCTACAATTGGTTAAAGACTTGGCTGCCACCGAGCCGAAGGTAAAATATATTAATTTGAGCCGGAATTTCGGCCATCAGATTGCAGTAAGCGCTGGTCTGGATGCTTGCCTGGGACAGCGGGTGGTAATTATTGACGCAGACTTACAAGATCCCCCGGAATTGGTTTTGGAGATGGATCAGAAAATGAATGAAGGGTATCACGTAGTTTTTGCAAGAAGACGCAAAAGGAAAGGTGAAAGCCTTGCCAAACTACTTACTGCCAGACTTTTTTATAGACTTTTGGCCAGAATTGCCTCAGTTGAAATACCACTTGATACGGGTGATTTCAGGATAATGGACAAGAAAGTTGTCGATGTTTTAAGGGCCATGCCTGAGCAAAATAAATTTTTAAGGGGTCAGATTTCCTGGATTGGATTTAAACAAACCTATGTAGAATATGACCGTTCAGAGCGACAAGGTGGAAAAACAGGATATACGTATGGCAAAATGTTCCGTTTTGCTTTGGATGGGATTACTTCCTTTTCTGATGCACCACTTCGGCTTGCCAGCTGGATGGGTTTTGTGGTTTCGGGAGTTGCCTTTATCGCTTTGATTTATGCTTTGTGGGGAAAATATGTTATGCATAATTCAGAACCGGGGTGGGCCTCAATCATTGTTTCTGTTTTATTTCTAGGTGGAATTCAATTGATTTCCCTTGGTTTTATTGGTGAATATTTGAGCCGTATCAGTTCCAATGTAAAGCAACGACCGCTTTATATTGTAGATGAAACAAATACTGAGACCAAAAACCAAAGCTTAAATCATTGAAAATAGAATTGCTTGATTTCCTGGCCTGTCCGGTTACCAGGCAACCATTATCCATCGAGATTTTTTCCGAAAAAGAGGGTGAGATTCTTTCAGGAGTTTTGAGGTCAGAGGCCGGCTTAATTTACCCAATCGTAAATGGGGTTCCCAGACTTCTGGTTGAATCATTTGAAGATTATTCCGGTTTTCTATCACAAAACCTCCAGGATTTCGAAAGTATAAAAAAGCAGATTTGGAAAAATTTTGGCCCGGTTGTTTTGTATGCTCAAAATAAAAATAGACGAACCAAAATCAGTTTTGCCTTTGAATGGGGCCTTCTTGACTACAATGCGGATAAAATCTGGC
>JAIXQU010000183.1 GCA_027485575.1 Cytophagaceae bacterium | reverse complement strand
TATCCGAACCTTATTTCAGAAATGGATTAAGAAAAAATTATAGCCTTTTTAAACTTTGAGTATTTGATTCTTATCACGCGGTTTTATTGCCCGTCGAATCCCTTAGCAACCTTTGATCAGGTGAATTTTTAAGTTTGATTTTTATTGGGTCACCCGGTTAATGCATTTTTTTAATGCTTGCATTTTTAGTTCGATATCCGGACTTCAAAATGAAACTATTGCCAGATGCCAACCAAACGAAGTTTATTGAATTTCGATTTGTAAAAAGCCGGTAAAAAAGATTTTATTGTTTTTTGACTCCCAAAAATCGCCTTTAAAAACCTGGACCTGGAAACAACTTTGAATTAAGTTTGTATGGCCATATTTACATCATAAAATCCATTTTAAAAGTGAAAATCGTAATCGGAATAACAGACACTGAGGCTTCTTACCACAATTATCCCCTTTGGATCAAGGGTGAAGATTTGTCTGTTGAAATTAAGACTTTAAGACCAGATAACAAAAGCGAACTCCGTTTATGCGATGGAATTGTTTTGAGTGGTGGAGTCGACACCCATCCCAGATTTTATGGAAGCAACAACATCAAGTATCCCAATGCCCCTTCAGAGTTTAATGAGGTAAGAGACAAGTTTGAACTGGATGTTTTTCATTATTCATGCAATAATCATATTCCTCTGCTGGCCATTTGCCGGGGTATGCAACTGGTAAACATTGCCTTAGGTGGCGATATGATTCAGGATATTGAGGCAGATGGAAAAAATAGCCACAGAAGAAATGGTGCTTCAGATGGAATTCATGAGATTAAAATCGAAAAAGGAAGTCTAGTGTATGAGATAATCAGCAGTGAAAATGGAATAGTAAACAGTGCCCACCATCAGGCATTGGGCATTTTATCTGATGATCTACTTGCCAATGCATGGTCGGCAGATGGCATCATAGAAGGGCTGGAGTGGAAAAATAAAACAGGTAAAAATTTTTTGTTAGGCGTTCAGTGGCATCCTGAAAGATTGGGAAATATACAACCCGGGAATCCCTTGGGTAAAAATATAAGAGAAACCTTCCTGAATGCTGTCCGAAATAAATTGTAGGTTTCAGAGAAAAATTTAACTGTAATTCCTTGTGATAAAGTGCTTTGAATCACTCTTTGGCGTACAACCAAAATTGATTTTTGCCTTGTTATCAAACAAATTCTACAATACTTCTCGCCGGGAAAGAGGTAATTTAAGGTTTTATTTTTCAGATGTTTAATTTCCACAATTCGATAAGAAATCCTCTTTATTGCAGCTCCAATTTTTTAAATAAATGGATTCTTTAACCCACGTTGTTTTTGGGGCTGCCCTGGGGGAAGCCATCCTTGGCAAAAAGGCTGGTAAAAAAGCCATGCTTCTGGGTGCCATAGCAAACACCATTCCGGACCTCGATGTATTTCTGGTTTTTGGTGACCCCATCCGGGAAATCACCATCCACCGGGGATTTTCTCATTCGCTTGTTTTTCCATTTCTGGCCGCACCTGTTTTGGCCTGGCTATCCACCAAGTACCTCAAAGACCCTGTTTCATTCAAGGATTGGTTTGTGTTTTTCTTCGCCCTTATCCTTACCCATCCATTGCTTGATTGCCTCACAACCTATGGAACGCAATTGTTTCTGCCTTTCAGTGATTATCGGGTCAATTCCAGCAGCCTTTTCATCATAGATTTGTTCTTTACCCTGCCCATGTTGGTTGGTGTAATTGCCTGTTGGAAAATGAAGTCCGGCAATCCGTCCAGAAAAATTTGGAACCATACCGGATTGGTCATCAGCGTATTCTATGTCTTATTGGGCTTTTCTGCCAAGGCTTATGCATCATCTGTTCTGGAAGAAAAACTGGCTGAAAATGGCATCAACAGCAAGCAAAGGATGACGGGTGTAACTCCATTCAACATTCTTCTTTGGTACACCGTGGCTGAGGTAGATTCAGGGTATTTTATTGGTGATTATTCCCTTTTGGACAAGGACAAAAAGATTCAGTTCTCTTTTGTGAGAAGAAATGAAAAGCTTCTTGAAGCAATAAAAAACGATTATGCCATTAACCGGATGCTTTGGTTCAGCAACGGCTATTATTCAGTAGAAAAAGTCAAAGGCGAACTTCTATTCTTTACGATTAAGTTTGGGACCACTGGATTTGACCTTTCCCGCTCACTATCAGATTCTGTCCCTTTTTACTATTTGATAAAAAAGGATTCAGAAGGGAAAATCAAAGTAGAAACGATTCGAAGATTTGACAAACTGGAGTTGGGTAAAACTTTGAAGCAGTTGTATCAAAGGGTCATTGGCAACAAAGAAGCCTTCAAAAAAGAAGCCTGAAATCCGGTAAACAATAAGGGAATACCACAACCAGCAGAAGTTTTTTTTGGTAAAAAAGCAATTTCATATGAAAGTCAGAATATGAAATCTGAACGCGGAATTAACCTCTTTTCAACCAGCCTGTTACGCTCATTCTCCGTTTGTGGGTGACCAATACTTCGTGTTCCATTTCATCGCTTTTGAAAAATACCATTTTCCCCTGAACCGGGTCTATTTTTTGCTGTCGGCCTTCTGAATGAATCAAAAGCTGGCCACCATCAGCCTCCAGCCAATCGGCATTGAGGTAGCTAATCATTGAAAACTGACGCTTCGGATTGTTTTGAAACTGGTCGATGTGCTTTCTGTAAAAACTGCCATCTTCGTACAATGAATAATGAAATTCATAATCAGTTATACTTGTATAGCAGTTGATGTTGAGGTATTTTACAAAATCATCAATCAAATCGAAAAAGCTGTTTTGGTGTTTGTTCTTGTTTTTTCTGTCCAGCCAGTAAATGGAGTCGTTTCTGATGGTAGAATCCCTGTTGGGATGATGACCATTTCCTATTCCTGCTGCTTTCAATTGGTTGGTGGCCAAAAGTTCCAGCAAATTCTCTTTGAGGTGATTGGCGAGAATGTCGTCCAGGAAATTGTCTGAAATTCCAATTTTATTCAGGATAAAGCTCTCTATCAGGACTTCGAAGTCTTCTTCCACAGGCGTTTGTTTGGCCTGAAAGTACAGACGGGTACAAGGGTAAGGTTAAAATTTTAAGAAATCTTAAATATTAAATTAAGAGTACAGGAATTTGAATTTTAAAATTCCACTAAAAAGTATAATTGGTTATTTAAGTACTTGAACAACAATTCTTAAATATTCCTTAAGATATATAAACGGTATCAAAATGTTAAGGCACTGTTCTTAGAATTGAGGCAAAATAAAAAATATGAAAAATCTAGTGTATTCCATTTGTCTTATGGCTCTAGCCAGTTCCTGCACTATTGTCAGGCAAGATGAAGTTGCTGTAAAAAGAAGATTAGGTCGGATAAAGGACCGCATTTATGGTCCAGGTCCCATTTTTTTTAATCCTATTTTGTCGACTATTATCAAAACACCCATCCGAACCATTAATCTGGCCACAACGCTCGGACTTCCTTCCAGAGAAGGTTTAACAGTTCAGGCAGAAATTTCAATTTTATACAGGCTTCAAAATGACAAGCTTCGCACTGTGATTCAGCAAGTTGGATTAGCTTTTGAAGAGGTTTTGATTTTCCCTGTGTTCCGCTCAGCTGCAGCAGACATTTGCGCCAAGTTTGATGCCAAAGACATGCATAGTTCCAAACGGTCTGAAATAGAAAAGCAGATTAAGGCGAGAATGATGACCGTTCTGGAGGGAAAAGGCTTTGAGATAGAGGAGGTTCTGATGAAATCCATTTCCCTTCCTGCCGGACTCGCCAAAGCAATTGAAGAAAAATTAAACTCTGAACAAGAGGCGCAACGCATGGAGTTTGTAAAAGACAGAGAAAAAAGAGAAGCAGAAAGAAAAATAATCATGGCCAATGGCGACAAACAAGCCAGAATAATAGCTGCAGAAGGATTGCGGGAGCAAACCGAGATTGAAGCCAGACGTAAAGCATTTGCACTTCAAATGGAGGCCGAGGGTCAGAAAAAGGCCAACGATTTGCTTAACAGCAACATCACACCCAACATCCTGAAATTGAAGAGCATAGAAGCATTTTCTGATTTGTCAAAATCTTCGAATTCCAAAATTATAATCACCGATGGTAAAACGCCTTTTTTGAGCTTGCCGGATATGAAATAGTTTAGTTTTGAAATGGACTTTTTGTTGGATTTTCTGGGTTTAAATACGATTTAACTGCCTCATTAATTGTAACTTTGGTTGATTGCCAATCCACACTTTTTAGCATTCGGGGTTCTGGTTTTTTGTCAGCAAGTTCGGCACTTTGTAAAGCCTCTAAAATCAACCTTTCAGGAAATGCAAAATCGGGGTTTTGTTGACTGAAAACTTCGATTAAACCTGCCAAACTAAATTTTTCAATCAAAAAGGAAAGATCAACAAAATCTTTTTTTTCATATCTGGCAAATTCAGCGGGACTGGTAATAATATCCAATTTCATTAAGGCGATTTCTTCAAGGCTTGCCAAACGTATGCCTTCTGTGTGGATGATAGGAAATTTAAATGATTTTGACCAATTCAAAATATCGGTTTTTACACCCAAAATTGATAGAGAAATTCCCTTTCCAAGAGGAGACTGAATATAACGAAGCACCTGGGCTTCACCTTTGAATTCAGAAATTATTTCCCTTTCAATGACGATGTAATCCGATGGTTCACAGGAAAATAAATCAATATCGATTGAAATTCGGTGTCCTATTTGAAGGGCCAGTGCAGTTCCTCCCACCAAACGGTGATTAGCCAGGACTTCCATGCTCATCAAGCGGCTTAGGACATCGGAAAGCGCTCCTGAAATGGTCTCTTTTCTAAGCATTTAAAATCGCTGAAGGATAATTGAAAGATTGCTTTTGCCAACAGAATGCTGTGGTTTGGTAAATAGCTTGTTTCATTTTGCAACAAATGTTTCACTTTTTCATGGCCATAAAACGCTATCACAGACATTACCTCCTGAAGAGAACCTTTGTCAAAAACTCTTAGAATCACCCAATCTGCAGACTCATCAAATGAAACCGTATCTGGATTTATATCCCAAAAAGTACGTTCCGATATCTTTGGTTTTGAATTCAAGTTCCTATGATGGGTGACTGTTTTTAGCTTCTACCTAGCATGGCAAAATTATGAAATTTTGTTGTGATTCTGACTCATTCGTTTAAACTAAGGATTTGTTTGTAAATGCCACTTTCAACTCCAGGCAGACATTTGCTGAAAGCCAATCGGGTGAGGCTCACATCCTTGTCGTTCGGATAATTCCCAAGTCTCTGGCTTATTTATATTTAGACTTTTCCAGGCCCTTTGACTCGCAGACCAATGCCACAGTTGTAGTGGTTTGTCAATCTGCTTTTATCCTGTTTGGATGGGTCTATGTGCCGCCATAGCCGTCAACCTAAGATTTTACCATTGCTATCATGAAATGATATTTCGTCCCGATGGAGTAAATTCTAAAGTTTTTTTGCGCACTTTTTGGTTCGCCTTCGGAGGAAAAAAGTATAAATCTCAGAAACCGACAATCAATTGTAAGGAAGCAACTTATGGGTTGATTTTTTTACTTTTTCAGGGGACCCTGTAAAAATTTTATCCGGGAAAATATCCATTACTTTTTATTCAATCGGTCAACTTCAGAAAGCAATGAGGCTCCACCAATCTGAAAAAGTTTGTCTTTTTGATAATCATATCGAAATGCCAAAATGGGTTCTACGTCCAAATTTAGGATCCCATCCCTATTGCTGTCCTCACCAAAACTCAGAAGCATATCTCTTCCACCATTCACCTGTAAGGCATTAAGAAAACCTGCATTTTTCCAGGTCAGAATTCGAGTATTCTTCTCCTGAAGGTCACACACATAAAAGTCATTCAAATCTTCACCTGTTATTTGACCGTCTTTGTTGCTGTCTTTTGAAGCACCCTGAAAAGAAATTAACGTACCTGCATCATCGTTCCATATATTTAAATGACTGCCAGAAAATGGTTTGTCCAGAATTTTCCTGGAAGTTTGGGTTTTATAGTCATGCAGCAACAGATTTAAAAAGCTATCCGATGGTGGTGGAACTCCTTCCCATTCACCTTCTCTTGCGTTATTCCCAATCTGGTAAAGGTAAATCTGGTTGAT
>JAIXQU010000036.1 GCA_027485575.1 Cytophagaceae bacterium | reverse complement strand
TTGCCTTCTTCTTTGGAAGCATACATTTTTAACATATAGTTGAAAGCCAAACTTGGAAGTCCTCTTTTGATTTTATAAAAATGCTGCGCTGATTTTGGTAGGGCGCCCAGGCTGGTTTTTGCGTCATATCCTGTCCGGCCAAACTTTAAAACTTTTATTCTTTCTGAAATTGCCGATTTAATTCCATCAAATAAGATGTTGAAATACAGTGCATATCTTTCGTTTTTATCGAAATCAAACCCGATATAGTGAATTTCAAGTTCTAGTTCAGAATGATAAAACTGACTGCTGAATGCCACCAGTTCATTGCCCTCAAAATATCCGACTACCGGAAAAGAATCTGCTTTCCGGATGGTCATTTCTTTGAAGTAAGCCCCGTTTAAGATTCCGATTTTTATCATTTGCCGGCTCACCACATTCTGGTAAAGGCTATCTATCTTCTTTTCATAAAGGTCAAAATCGGCGGGCGTAAAAACTCTCCTTTCAATCCCTGAACCTGCAAGAATAATTTTATTTGCCCTTTGCCTGTATTTCTTGGAAAGTGAATTTAAATAATCATCAAAAACTGACCAATCTTCCCTGATTTCCAGCTCCATGAGTTGGTCATGGGTGTATTTTTTAAACCTGGATTCTGAAATTATTGCTTCATCAAACTGAGTCTCCAGGTCCTTTATCAGCATTCCGCAGAATTTCTGGTTTCCTGGATTTTTCTTTTCAAACTGTTTCAAAATTTTGAAAACCAACCTGTAGTCTTCCGGATTTGAAAAATAAGCCCCGGGTGTCTCAAGCCTGAAGAGATTTCCACAAATGGCAAGATTTGCTTTTTGCTTCAGTATAAAATCCTTTAAAAGAGAAATGAGCCCATGGCCCAGAACGTCCTTCTGATAATGGTCTGAATTGAAGCTGATTAACTGAAGATACAAAAGGCCAATCGGTTTTTTCTTTCTGTAAACGAGGACATAACAAAACCCGGTGTCTTTCAGGTTGGCATTTTCAAACAGTAAAAGTTCCCGGCTTTTTAAAGGATGGTTGTCTGGCAAAAAGCCATCCCACTCGGTTATACAATCTCCAACCTGAAGGCTTGCCTTATATGATATTTCTGTATCGGGTATTTGGCAAAACTTCATTCCGGATTGTTGATGATTTTTTTTATATGTCTTATCAAATTAAATGCCAGCAATTTTAATGGAATCCTTGTTTTTAGTTTAAAGCTCTTTCAAGCAATTGGCTCGACAGTCTTGGGTCGGCTTTTCCCTGGGTGGCTTTTTTCAATTCGCCCATAAACAAACCTAAAAGGCCCTTTTTTCCTGATTTATATGCTGCTACTTTGTCTGGCATTTGCAATAATATTTTATCAATCGCCTCTTTCAAAAATGCTTCGTCAGAATTTTGAAAGAGATTTAACTTTTCTGCCAAATTTATCGGGGGTGTTTCCGGTGATAAAACCAATTGGTTAAATAGTTCACCGGCGGCAATTGTATGGCTAATTGTATTGTCCAAAACCAACTGTATCAATTCGCCCAATGAGGATGCAGATATTGGAAACTGATTCATTTCCAAATTGTTCTCCCTAAGGTAACTTTGAACGGTGCCCATCAGCCAGTTTGCAGAAATTTTTGCCGGAATCTTTGACAAACAAAGCGCTTCAAAATACAATGCTGTTTCCCTGTTTTCGGTGAGGAAAGTGGCATCATTTTCTGTCAGCAGGTAATGGGAAGTGAATTTTTCGAATAGAAAAGCAGGCAACGGAGGCATCTTTTCCCTGATGGAATTAAGCCATTTTTCATCTACAAAAATGGGTTGCAAATCCGGATCAGGAAAGTACCTGTAATCGTTCATGGTTTCCTTCGAACGCATGGCGTAGGTTTCGCCGGTTTCTGCACTGAACATCCTGGTTTCAGACAGGATTTCTGCCCCATTTTCCAACAAATTGCATTGACGGGAAAATTCAAAATCAATGGCTTTCTGGACAAACCGGAAGCTATTCATATTTTTGATTTCGACCTTTTTGCCATATTCTGTTGAACCTGTGGGCATTACCGAAACATTGGCATCGCATCTGAAAGAACCTTCTTCCATGTTGCCATCGCATATTTCCAGGTATCGCACCAGTTTTCTGATTGCCATCAAAAAGGTAGATGC
Source organism: Cytophagaceae bacterium (assembly GCA_027485575.1). GTDB lineage: Bacteria > Bacteroidota > Bacteroidia > Cytophagales > Flexibacteraceae > CAMDMI01. Next base: position 11,254 of record JAIXQU010000036.1, on the reverse strand, counting down.
ATCCCCTGCAGACCTCAGATCGGGTTCTGTAACGATTTCAATAAGTGGAGTTCCTGCCCTGTTGAGGTCTATAAATGAATCGGCATTGCCTTCAAGATGTATTAGTTTTCCGGCATCCTCTTCCATATGAATCCTATTCAGCCGGACGGTTTTTTTCTCTCCATTTCCAGACCGGATTTCCACAGCGCCTCCCACACAAATAGGTGCTTTATCCTGCGTGGTCTGGTATCCTTTCGGAAGGTCGGGGTAAAAATAATTTTTCCGGTCAAAGTAGTTGAGCTCATTGATTTTACAACCACAGGCCAGCCCCATTTTTATGGCAAATTCCACCGCTTTTTTATTGACAACCGGCATGGCGCCCGGGTGACCCAGTGAAATGGGCGAAGTCAAAGAATTGGGTTCAGCTCCGAATTGTACCGCATCGGTACAAAACATTTTGCTTTTCGTTTGGAGCTGCGCATGGATTTCAAGGCCAATGACCAGTGTGTAGTTATTCTTCATTCAATTTGACGGGCAAATCTTCTAATTTTCGCTGCTCAACAATCCGGCTGGCAAAATTGCCGATTTTAAATCATTTTTTTCAATCTGTTCAGAACCGGGTTAGGTTTATCAAAAGAAAATTAAGGGGTGAAAACACCTTCGGCTTACACACTTTGTTTTGTTCATCAATAAATTTGGGAAAAAAAACCTGGAAGGTTTGAGGTGGATAGATTTGGAATGGCTTACGTTGCCAGCACAATTTTCTTTACTTCGTTATGTAAAGTCCAAAAAGAATTTACAATTTCTATTTTTAGTTGGACCTCATTCCAGTTTCTCCAGTGGAGAAATGACTAAGGCAAATTGTAAATTCAAATTAAACTTTATATAATATGACCCTGCGGGTTGATGAGGTGCAGGTAACAAATGCCGTTGGCCGCCCCATTTCTGAGGTTCATAACAACCCTGTTCGTGCAGAATGGGTATCAGAACTCTTGCAATGGTTGAATTCGAGTGAAACCAACTAATGTAGAAAACTATCGCTGACTGAAATTGATTTTATCAATTGGGGTTGTTTTGTCGAATCTAAGATTTGATTTCACTTCGACGTAGATCAACTCCACGCCGAACAAAGAAAAAAAAAGCCATGCTTTTTAGGGCATGGCTTTTCATGATTTTTTAGCCTTTTTATTTGAGAATGATTTTTCTTAAATGTCTTTGTTTTCCATCTGTCAACTGCAACCAATAGGCACCTGCCGGCAATTTGGGAAGCTGAATTTCATTTGAAATTTCCAATTCCTCATTTGAAATCAGTGATTGGTTCCAAAGCGTTTTTCCCAAAACATCCATAAGCTTCGCCTCTACCTGGGCAGATTTCAATCCCCTGGCCTCGAGGTGGATTTGCCCTTCACTTGGATTGGGATAAATGTTGATTTCCAATAGATTGCTCATTTCTTCAACTGTAGAAACTACGGTGAAAGGAACGCCCTGGGAAATATTAGATTCACATCCTCCATTGGTTACAACTACCGTAAATATTCCGGATTGAACAGGTGTATATTGTTGATTGGTTGCCCCGGGAATGTTTTGACCATTTCTTTTCCATTGGTTATTGGCAGGGGAGGAGGAGCTCAGAACCAAACCCGAAACAGTGACAGAAGGTGTTGCCGGAATTGGATTGAAAGTCAGGATTTTTTCATCTGAAATGACCGCACATGAACCAGATTTTACCTCCGCGAGATAATTGCCGGAAGTAGTTGCCTGATAATCAGAATCAGTCGCACCCGCAATAATGACTCCATTTTTCTTCCATTGGATATTGAAAGATGCAGGGTTGGTGAGTGTTAATGCCAAAGGCAAAATCTGACCTGCACAAGCAATTTCAGAACTACTGGTTACAGGTACAGAAGTTGGGATGTTAACCACGTTGATGGTTTTATCCGCTTGGGCAGAACACCCATTTTGCGTTACAGTGTACGTGACTGTAACATTAGAACCAAGATTGCCGGCCACGGGTGTAAAGTTTCCAACCTGGGTGATTCCATTTCCGGACCAAACCCCGTTGGAAGGGAAAAATCCTGTCATGGCTACGGGGCCAGTCAATCCACAAATGGTTTGGCTTGGACCTGCATTTACTTCTGGAGCCGCCACAACTGTCACAATCCGGGTGTCAGAATCTGTACAGCCATTTTGCGAAAAGGTATAGGTCAATGGAATTAATCCTGTGTTTGCAGCAGATGGAGTAATCAACCCTGCGGTTGAAACTGAATTGCCTGACCAGGTTCCACCAGCCGGTGAAAATCCGCTCAATTGAAGTGGAGATGCATTGCTGCAAATGCTTACATCTGTTCCGGCAGTTACAGTTGGGGCAGCATTTACGGTGATTGTTTTACTGCTTAAAGCGGTGCAGTTGTTTTGAGTCGCCCTGTAAACCAAAGTGATTGGGCCGGCCGCCAACCCAATAGGATTGAAATTTCCTGTTGTTGTTACCCCGGTTCCGGTCCATGTTCCACCGGATGGACTTGCACCTGTCAGGTTAAATGCCGATTGGTTGTCACAAACGGTTTGATTCTGACCTGCATTGATGGCAATGGCATTGGTTATCGAAATTATGACCGGATCTGTACCTGTGCATCCATTTTCATTGATGCTGTAGGTAAGGGTAATGTTGCCAGACATGGTTGAAGTGGGTGTAAAAACACCACCTGCAGTTACTCCATTTCCAGTCCAGGTTCCTCCAAAAGGAGAACCGACCAAAGTCACTGGAACAGAATTTTTGCAAATATTTCTGTCGTTTCCAGCTGTTACATTGGGTGAAGCACTCACATTTACATTCAAACCGTCTGTTCCAATACATCCATTTCCGGTAAAAGTATAGGTCAACCCAATTAAACCAGCGGTCACCAATGTAGGGTCGAAAACACCGGAATCATTCACGCCGGGTCCTGACCAGATTCCTCCGGCAGGAGTTGCATTTGTTAATGTAACAGAAGCACCTGTGGCGCAAACGGAGATGTCTGAACCTGCATTAACCGTTGGAACTGCATTGATTTGGGTTTGAACCTGAACAGAATCCCTGCATCCATTTAAATCGAGGCGATAGGTATAGGTTTGGGCTCCAACGAGATTGGAGGCAGGTGTTAAAAGTCCGGCCGGAGAAATTCCAGCACCTTTCCAGGTTCCACCACTGGGTAAAAATCCGCTGAAAGTTGTTGGTATGCCATTGCTGCAAAGTTGAGCAGCAGAGGTTCCCAAGGTTATGCTATTTCCATTTGTAACGGTAATTGTCTTTTGGGAAAAATTTGTACAGCCATTTCTGGTCACAGAATAGGTCAATGTTTGGGTTCCAACCAAAGCGTTACCCGGAGCGTAGAGCGAATCCTGATAAACCCCGGGGCCGGTCCATTTTCCGCCTCTGGGTGAATATCCATTAATCTTAAATGACATTCCGGATTCGCAGGCAGTTTCATTGGCACCTGTTGTAATAACCGGAATGGCTTTCACATTCACAGTTAACTGACTACTTCCTGAGCAGCCATTCAGATTTACGGTATAAGTCAACACCTGATTTCCGGTTAAAGCTTCTGAAGGAGAAAAGACGCCGGCGGCTGATACTCCATTTCCGGACCAAACCCCACCCGCCGGACTAAAGCCATTTAAGGTAAGATTGGTTCCATTGGAACATACGGAACGATTTGAGCCCGCATTCACAATTGGCGCAGCACCAATAGAAATGGTTAATTGGTCAGAAGCGGTGCAACCATTTTGACTTGCCGTATAGGTTAAATTATAATTCCCGGTTGTAAAAGGTCCTGTACATTGCCCTGATGCATTGACAAAACCTGCACCAGACCATGTGCCACCAGCAGGACTTGCTCCGGTTAAGCTAAAACCTGGGGTATTGGTACAATAGTTTTGATTGGGGCCCGCAGTAACTACAGGAGGTGCATTTACAGTAACATTTGTCGTCGAAGAATTGGAACATCCATTTTGGGAAACAGTGTATGAGACAGTTTGAATTCCGGTTAATCCGGAAGTTGGCGTAAAGAGGCCTCCGGTATTAATCCCCGGGCCAGACCATGAACCACCTGCGGGCGTTCCCACCAAAGAAAATGATGTAGAATTGGAACAGGTTGTTCTGTCTGCTCCTGCACTTACAGTTGGGATATTGAATACTGAAATCACCAATTGATCTGTGCCCGCACAGCCGGAAATTGCCCCCTGGACTGTATAAGTAAGGGTTTTGTTTCCGCTTGAGGTGGTGCCTGGGTCAAATAAGCCGGAAGAATTTACGCCGGAACCACTCCAGGTTCCACCAGAAGGCGTTCCATTGAGTTGAATCGGAGTTGCGTTTTTGCAAATATTCTGATTGGCACCAGCATTTACAGTTGGAGGACTAACTTTTGTTATGGTCACCTGTCCGGAGGCGGAGCATCCATTTTGAGAGAAACTGTAGGTAAAAACAGAACCTGCTGCTGAAACCTGACTTGTTGTAACGACACCGGCACTTGTTATTCCAGTCCCAGACCACGTTCCACCTGCAGGACTTGCGCCAACCAATGAAAAGTTAGGAGCAGTAGAGCAAATGGTTTGGTCTGAACCCGCAGAAACTGTCGGAACAGGAACCACATTGACGATAACATCATCACTTCCATTTCCACCAACTGTGTAGGTTAATGTTTGGGCACCAATCAATCCACTACCCGGTGTGAAAACGCCGGAAGCATCAACACCGTTTCCCGACCATGTACCGCCTGCGGGACTTCCAACCAAGGTAACAGGTGCACTGGTTTCACAAATGGTAATGTCAGAACCTGCAGTTACCGAAGCAGAGGGCAAAACTGTAAAAATCAGATTGTCCGTAACAGAGCAGCCATTCAGGATATATGTGTAAGACAGTGTGAAATTTCCCTGACCTGCACTTGAAGGGGAGAAAACGCCCGATGCAGAAACTGCTGTTCCAGACCATGTGCCGCCTGCCGGAGTTCCGGTTAAGGTCACATCTGAAGCATTGCTTGTTGCAGATTGGTCAGGACCCGCAGAAACTGCAGGAATCGGATTTACTGTAAAAGTCATGGAAGCTGAACCTGAACAGCCATTTTGGATGACAGTATATGTCAGGTTGTTCGCTCCAATATTTCCGGAAGAGGGTGTGAAAACACCAGCAGAACTAACGCCATTTCCTGTCCATGTTCCTCCCGGAATAGATGGGGTCAATGTTACATTTCCTGAACCTGCACATGCAGTTTGGTCATTTCCTAAGGTTGGATTGGGAATTGAATTTACAGTAAAATCAACACTTGCGGAATTTGAACATCCGTTTTGGTTTGTGGTATATGTTAAAGTATAGGTTCCTGCTGAAACAGAGCCAGCATTAAAAATTCCGCCCGAAACACCCGGCCCTGACCAATCCCCACCCGCAGGACTTCCCTGGCTGATGGTGAATGCCGGTTCGTTAATACAATAATTCTGATCAATTCCAGCATTTGCCGATGGAGCCGATTTTACATTCATCGTAATTTGGCTTGACCCGCCACATGTTCCGGTTACAGTATATGTGAGGGTATTATTTCCTGCCAAAGAAGAAGAAGGAGTAAATAACCCCGAGGGAGTAATTCCCGCTCCGGACCATGTACCACCCGAAGGACTTCCTGACAGGTTAAGGGCAGCTGCATTTGAACACACAGACTGATTGGAGCCTGCTGATACTGTGATGGTTGATGAGACAGTCATTGTTCTGGTACCCGAATTTGAGCATCCATTCGAAACAATGGTATAAGTCAACGTTTGCACACCAATTAAGGCAGCAGAAGGTGTAAATAACCCTGCACCTGAAACACCATTTCCAGACCAGGTTCCACCCGTAGGAGAAAAGCCGGTTAAAGAAAATGGAGATGAACTGGAACAAGTACTTGCATTCGAACCTGGAACCACTGTCGGTAAGGCTTTGACTGTGTAAGTCAGTTGGTCAGAGCCAGAGCAACCCCCGGAGCTAACAGAATAAGTCAATATCTGATTTCCAACCAAACCGGCTGCAGGGGTAAAAACGCCACCAGAAGTGATTCCATTTCCAGACCAGGTTCCTCCTGATGGACTACCAGTTAAAGTAACAGAACTGGCGCCGACACAAATATTTCCGTTGACGCCGGCATCAACTACCAAAGGACTGATGTTTAATGAACTACTTGTCCCAGATGAAACATTGGGGTTGCTGGAAATAATCCGGATTAAATACCCGGAACCTGATGTTGTACCCGCAGGAATTGTTGCTGTAATCGGACTTGAACTTCCGGAACCAATATTTACCGGTGAGCTAAAGCTGCCCGATGCATTGCTAAGTTGAGCGGTAAATGTATTGCCACCATTAAATGTCCCGGCAGTTGAAAACCCAAGATTTAAAGATGCCCCTGGGCAATACGCAGATTGAGTTAAAACATTTAAAGAAATGGAAGGAGTGCCTGCACCGCCACTTGTGGTTAAATTCACATTGTCCAGATAGATAAAATTGCTGGCACCAGAAATATTGATGATGCAAATCTGAACACTGGCAAGCCCATTATAGGCTGAAAGTGAAATGGTTTCTTTTCTCCATTGGGTATTGGTTGGCGTAAATGGATTGATGTTATCCGGAGCTGTAGCAAGACCAGCGCCTCCTTTTCTGTATAACCTCGTGAAAGAACGGCCACAATTGGTACTGACAGCCACCACCAAAGAGTCATTTGCAAATCCATTGGAGGCATGAGCCACATCAAAACTTAAACTTCCTCCGGAAAGACCGGTCAGGTTTAGGTTGGGAAGGTAAAGCGTATCCCTTCTGGCATTGATGTTTGGAAGATTGTAGTTGTCAAATGAAATGGAATTGGCGGAGGTGCCAAATCCACCGGCCAGAGAGGATTTAACAAATGTTCTGTCATTATTCGGATTTGAAATTCTCCAGTTTACCGGAGGGAAACTTCCTTCAAATGTTTCATTGATCGGTGGACTGTTGTTGCCGTTTACTACAACTGCAAATGCCGATGGGTCTGAACTACATCCGCCTTTACTCATTGTACATAAATAGCTTCCTGCAGCGGCTAAACCGGCAGTTGAAATGGATGGATTCTGTGAGGTTGAAGTAAATCCATTGGGTCCTGTCCAGGCAAAACTTGCTCCGGTTGTGGTGGTTGTCGCATTCAGAGTTATTGCCTCGCCTTCGCATATTACCCTTGACCCTTTAATTACAAACTTTGGAACAGGAGCACCGCTAAGACAGGTCGCATTGTTGAATCCATTTCTGATGGCATCTCCGGGCAATGGTCCAAAGCCAAGGTTAAGATTGATGGCTCCATTGTTATGGCAATAGCTCATCACCGTACCATTTATCTTTGATTTTTTTGTGCTCCCGCAGTTAACTGATCCGGTGACATTTTCTCCCACTGCACAGGAGTCTATTCTTCCAATTGTAGTGGGTGTAAGTTGCCAGCCACACCAGTGCGTATGCTTGCTGCCAAAGTTGTGTCCCATTTCATGCGCTATAACATTGACCGTCCAGGAATAAGTCGGTAAGGCAGAAAAGGTGTTAAATATATTTGAAAAAGCATATTTTGCACCTGTGTTGCATAGCCCACCCACATAAGCCAGTCCACCCAAGCCATTGGAACGGGTTGTTAAAAAATGTGCAAGATGGCCATTGAATGTCGGCCGGTTAACTGCAAAAGTAGGCAGGTATTGACTTGAACTTATGAAGGCAGCATAAGGGTCAGTTGTAGTCCAAACAAATATCTGAGATAAAGCTACATCTACCTGATCAATTTGGTAAATTTGCTTGACATAACTGAAAATTGAAGTCACTTTTGTGCTGACATTGGAAACACTGCTTGCATTGTCCTGGTACATTTTGAAATCACACTCAAAATATACTTGTACCTCCCGGCAGGTTCCGGAGGATTGAACAGACTTGTCACTACCTAAACCTTTTCCATCTGTACTTTTAATGGGATCGTCTTTGTCCTCTGTATCACAATGAAAATCAGACGAAACTTTTAAATCTCTTTCACAATACACGACATACGGTCCTGAACTTCCCGGAAGTTTTCCGATGTTCCAGTTTCCTTCATCGTCGCTAAACATTCCGGAAACCTCATTTTGGGTAAAACTTAAACCGCCAACTTTTTCAACTCCACCTTCTGCAATCTGGTAATGGACACCTGTGTAGGCTTTTCCTTGAAAAGTCCTTCCATCTGAGGTTACAACTTTGAAATTGTCGGTGGTTATTTTCCTTTTATTGAAAACAAATGTTTTGGATTTGCCCTCATGCAATGGAATGACAACCGAAAACTGGTCAGGCTCCTGGTTGTAAATGGTCTGAATCAAATTTAGATTTGGCTCAAGCAATTGACCCTTGATCAGGTCTTTGGAAATCTCACCTGGCATTGGAGTATTGCTCCTCTGGAAAAGGTTAAATTGCTGTTGTGGAAATGCCGAAATGTATAAGCTTAGGGTTAAAATCGAAGTAAGCCAGCATTTGCGGACAATTTTTATGCATATCTTCATGATGTAAAAATTGTACTTATTAAAGAAAATTTATTAAAAAAGGAATATTGTATTTGATTGATTATCAAATGCTTGGCAAATGTAGTAACCTTCAAAATATTATATTCTCCGAAGAATGGGCCCGATAGTACATTCATTGGTTTTAAATTAAGATGGAACTAAAAACGGGTGAAATGCAAATATTTTCCTCATTCGATAAAAACAAAAAAAGGATTCAGAAAATTCCGAATCCTTTTTTTAATTATTTATAAATCAGTAATTTAACCTATAAAAACTTTCGTGTTATTGACCAATAAAGTCTTTACGTTTCATATTCAGGTCTTAGGATTAATTTAAAGTTTAAATGAATGGTTTGAACCAATTTCACTTTGAAATTCAATGTCTTCCTTACCTCTTTTTACATAAATGATTCAAATATCTGTTTGATACGTGTGTTTTAAAAACAACCATTATCAAATTCAATATTTTCTATTTTTTAATCAATCTACTGGTAAAAGTTCCTTTTTCTGAGGTTAATTTAAGGAAATAAATGCCTGGTTCCTTTGGCATATTGATTTCAGTCATAGCCGATCCAAGTTCACCATTGCTAACGGTTCTGCCGGTTATATTTTGAAGTTCAAAAGTCATGCCGCTGCTAAATATTAAAGTCGCATCTACAAATACCCTTTCGGTTGCCGGGTTAGGAAAGGTTAAAACAGAATTTTCAAAAACTACTTTTTCAACGGAGGTAGGCAGGAAAGTCATGTTGGCAAAATTTATGCTGTTTGCCCAATCCGGATTGTCGATAAATGGATTTCTGTTTTTCTGCTGAGAGAAAATAAACTCATGCCTTGCTATTTCAAAATCACTTGGCGGGTCCTGCTGATGCCATTGCATTAGCACTGCCGGGCTTTGGTTTGAAGGAAACTTCCATGATCTATTAAGAATACCATTGTAACAAACTGCCATATACATCATTGCTCTGGCAACATCCCCCTTGTTGGAATCCTGAGGTTCATATACGGTTTGCCCCGAGGAACTTGTGCCTTTTTTGCCTCTTCCTGTAGGTGATACTTGTGCATTTGAGGCAACAACGTCAAAAGGCAAATTTGATCGGACTACATTGGCATTATTTTGATGAGTTGGGAATAGGTGGTGCAAATCATTATATTCTGGAAGCTCTTTGCCATCTGAACCATTAGGCCAATTGCCAGAAGGAGGAATATTACTAGGCATTAAGCTCTGAGCCCAAGTATGTTCTCTAGTGAGTACTGCGTTGTTGTTTGAAGCTGCCCAAATAAAACTGCCTTCATAAATCTGTGATGCGTTTGTATAAACACAGTTTACGACTTTTCTACCTCCTGTAGTATCCCTGGCGGTAAATGGCATTATTAATCTGGAAGCCATTAAACTATAAAATATTGTATCATGAGGATTGATTTTATTATGTAAATCAAGAAGAAAAGAAGAACTATCTGGATTAATTCCTGAATAATAATTTCCAGGTTGTTTACCCAATGTCTGCGTGGAACCTGATACCAGTGAATTAGTCAAATAATTTTCGAACCCCAAAGGACCATTAAAACTAAAAGCTGAAAAGTGATAAGTAGAATTCGCAAAAATATAGCTTGGTCTTAAGTTTGAAATTGCACTATCTCCTACATAGGCAACTGTTGCAGATCCAACAATATCTCCTACTTTGTATGTAATACCATCCGATGGAACATCTGTTACTGGGCTGTCTTTTTTTCTTAAAATGATATATTTCTCAGGAGTTGGGTTTGCTGCAGTTATGCCTAATTTGAAACCAAAAGATGTTGTATTTGTTAAATTTAAAGATGCTGGTGCGCTTACTGGTTCAGTTGCAAAATTGCCACCAATACCATAAAGATTAATGATATATGGGTTTTTTGAAGGGTCACTGTTGTATACTTTAAGACGTGCAATTCTTGATCCCAATCCACCAGGTGTAAAATTGATATTTAGATTTTGGTTTGTTAAAGCAGCTATACTGGATGGAGGGGTTGGAGCCGAAAAATCACTTGCCGCTGGTCCATCAAACCTAATGCTATCTATTGTCAGGGCTTGAACCGACCCTTTATTTTCAATTATAAAGATATTTGTGTTGGTTGTTCCTACAGTGTAATTACCCTGATTTACAATGGTATTATTTCCCTTTTTTATATTTATTGATGCAGCAGGTGCGGCCGGGGCTGCTTTAATTAAAACACTATCTAATGCCATATTTCCACCTGGCACATTTGGATTTCCCCCAGATAATTTCCTTACAAATAAGAAACGAACATACCGGCTGGCATCGTTCAGATCATCAATATATTTACCACCAGTGAAGTTAGTGGAAGTTGTTGATTTTGAGGTAACGGAACGAACAGTGTCCCAAGTAATTCCGTCCACACTTTGAAGAGTACTGAATTTTCCGCCCCACGCAGCACCTGCATTTTGAGGACTTAAATAGTAACTCAATTTTCCAGGCCTATCGGCAAAAAAGATTTGAAGAAATTCTCCCGTAGCATCTAATCTGCAAGAGGTGCCATCACCAATTCCAAATTGATAGGTCAAAGCACCATTTGTACCTACTGCCGGGGTCCAACCTACGGGAGGACTTGTAATAGGAGGAGTAGAAAAATTCCAGGAAGTCGGAAGCGCAGTTTGAGCAGTCCCTGAATAGATAAGCCCAAAAAATGCCAGGGCCAGAGATAAAAATTTTTGCATTGCTTGTGTATAAATTTGAGGGCGCAATATCCGA
>JAIXQU010000001.1 GCA_027485575.1 Cytophagaceae bacterium | reverse complement strand
GGTGTTGGAAAAACTGTATTGATTATGGAATTGATCAACAACATCGCAAAAGCTTATGCAGGTCTTTCTGTATTCGCCGGTGTGGGTGAAAGAACCAGAGAAGGAAATGACCTTCTTAGGGAAATGATTGAATCCAACGTTATTAAGTATGGTGATGCTTTTAAGCACAGCATGGAAGAAGGCGGTTGGGATTTAACAAAAGTTGATCAGGCTGAGTTGGCAAATTCTCAGGCAACCCTTGTTTTTGGTCAAATGAATGAGCCTCCAGGTGCAAGAGCCAGAGTTGCTCTTTCAGGATTAACCGTTGCTGAATATTTCAGGGATGGAGACGGAACCGGACAAGGAAGAGACATTCTGTTTTTTATCGATAATATCTTCAGATTTACTCAGGCTGGTTCAGAAGTATCTGCTCTTTTAGGAAGAATGCCTTCTGCGGTAGGTTACCAACCAACCCTTGCAAGTGAAATGGGTGCTATGCAAGAGCGTATTACATCAACAAAAAGAGGATCTATTACATCGGTTCAGGCGGTTTATGTACCTGCGGATGACCTTACAGATCCAGCTCCTGCAACAACCTTTGCCCACTTGGATGCGACTACAGTTTTAAGTAGAAAAATTGCTGAGTTGGGTATCTACCCGGCTGTGGATCCATTGGATTCTACTTCAAGGATATTGAATGAAGCAACTCTCGGTGCAGAACATTATGGTTGTGCACAAAGAGTAAAAATGATTCTTCAACGATACAAGGAACTTCAGGACATCATTGCAATTCTTGGAATGGATGAACTTTCTGAAGAAGATAAGCAAGTTGTAACAAGAGCAAGAAGGGTTCAAAGATTCTTGTCTCAGCCGTTCCACGTTGCTGAACAATTTACTGGATTGAAAGGCGTTCTTGTAGATATCAAAGATACCATCAAGGGCTTCAACATGATCATGGATGGTCAATTGGACCACTTACCTGAAGCGGCATTTAACCTTGTTGGAAACATTGAAGATGCCATAGCGAAGGGAGAAAAATTATTGGCTGAAGCTCGTTAAAAACCATTTTTAAATTAATAAAATGCAGGTAGATTTAATAACTCCTGACAAAAAGGCTTTCACAGGGGAAGCCTTTTCTGTTCTTTTACCAGGAATTTCTGGTTATTTTGAAATATTAGAAGGCCATGCACCGTTAGTAGGTGCATTAGGAGAAGGCAACATTAAAATCAAGACAAAGGAAGAGGAATTCAATTTTATGATTAGTGCCGGTGTGGTGGAAGTATTGAACAATAAAGTTTCACTTTTAGCCGATAGCCTTACATAAGCAAACTTCCCTCTTTTTTTGATTATTCTTAGTATAAAGCAATGCCTTATCTTAGCATCTTCAATTAGCAATATTGTTTTCAGGTAAATTAGGTTATGAATAATATGAAAAATACATTGGTTAATGTCGCAATTGCACTTGTGCTTCTGACCATTATGGTTTCCTGCCAAAAAGGCAAGCCTACCAGCATAAACCCCGGTGACAAAAGTACAGCCACTGGATTGGTTTATGGAAAGGACGATGGAGATGAAGGCTTTATTGTTAAAGACTTTAAAGGGCAGCCTCCAGCACCAAACATGATTTACATAGAAGGTGGCCGGACAGTTTTAGGTTCTGGTGAAGAAGACGTAATGTTTGCCAGAGACAATGTTGAAAGAACAGTTACAATCATGTCTTTTTTCATGGATGAAACAGAAATTGCAAACATTCACTGGCTTGAGTACATGTTCTTTCTACGCCAGGATTCTGCGCAAAACCCTGACCTATATGTGCAGGCAATGCCAGACACAAATGTTTGGGTGAAGGAGCTTTCATTTAATGATCCTTACAGGGACCATTACCTGAGATATCCTGGATTCAGGTATTATCCGGTAGTAGGTGTATCCTGGGATCAGGCAACGGATTATTGTAAATGGAGAAGCAATGTGGTCAATTACAAATTGGCTCAGGATGCGGATATTGAAATTTCACAAACCAGCTCAAACGGAAGAATTCCATTGGAGTCTGGTGTTGTAGTTCCAGATTACAGATTGCCTACTGAAGCAGAATGGGAATACGCTGCGCAAGCCCTCATTGGTGTTCAGTATGGTGATGAAAACCAAACAAACCGAAGATTATATCCCTGGGATGGACATTCACTTAGAAATCCATATGGCCGGCAGATGGGTCAATTCCTTTGTAACTTTAAAAGGGGAAGAGGTGATTATGCAGGTATTGCAGGAAAGTTAAATGACGGTGCCATGATTACGGATCAGGTTTATTCTTATCCTCCAAACGACTACAATCTATATAACATGGCCGGAAACGTAAATGAGTGGGTTATGGATGTTTACCGGTCCTTGTCATTTCAAGATGTTGAAGATTTGAATCCATTAAGACGAAATGATTACAAGGATCCTACAAAATCTTATGACAAAGAAAATTCATTGGTTGGGAATTTTGCCAATGGAAATGAGAATCCTTCAAGCATGGAAATTAGTAAAAGGAATAAGCAACCAAGGGTATACAAAGGAGGTTCATGGGCGGATGCCGCATATTGGTGCTCGCCAGGAACAAGAAGATTTTGGGCCCAGGATTCAAGTAGCTCTACCATCGGTTTCAGATGTGCTATGATTCAAGCCGGAAGAAACTACTAGTTTAGCCTTAAATATCAAAAAAAGCCGATTCAAATGAATCGGCTTTTTTTTTTGAAAAGAAAACCAAAGCCATGAATGGACCATTACAAGTTTAATCTAACACATGATTTTTTAAAAATTATAGCATTAATTTACCAAATGAATTGTTGAAGAACCAATTCAACACTTGAAAATAAATTAAAAATCAAACATTTAGCTTGAATGGTTAAGCAATCTCTTTTATTGTTTTTTATGGGTTTAAGCCTGATTTCCTATTCCCAAACTGTTCAGGAAAATCTGGTACAAAAGGAAATCGAAAAAAAATCACAGTTTCTGCAGGTTTCGAATTCAACTGCAGGTCAGAATATTGATGTGAAGCACTACCGTTGCGAATGGGAAATTGACCCTGCAGTTAGAAGAATTAACGGAAAAGTTACAACCACCTTTGTTGTAAAATCGGATACGGCAACCCAGATAATTTTTGATTTTTATAATGGCCTGACCGTAGATTCTGTAAAATATGGGACACAAAAATTGGCATTTGGCTTTTCTACACAAAACCTGTTTTGGATAAAGACAGGCACTATTTTTTATCTAAATGAACTTAAATCAATTTCAATTTTTTATAAAGGGATTCCCAATAATTCAGGATTTGGTGCTTTCAACAAACAGAACCATGCAGGTCAACCCATCATCTGGACATTGAGTTGTCCTTATGCTGCCAGAGATTGGTGGCCCTGTAAACAAAATCTTGAAGATAAGGCAGATTCAATCGATTTGATAATTACGAGTCCATCCAATTGCAAGGCAGCAGGAAATGGAATCCTAATAGGCGAAACGGCTTCAGGAAACTTCAAAACATACCATTGGAAGCACAAATATCCAATTGCCACATATTTAATAGCAACCGCAGTAACCAATTATGCTTCATTTACAAACAAAGTCCACCTACCTTCTCAAAATCCTGGGGATTCATTGCCAATTGTAAATTTTGTTTATCCGGAATCGTTGAATGGCGCTTTAATTTCTACCCAAAAAATAATCCCGATTCTTCAATTTTATGATTCTCTGGTTGCGCCATATCCCTTTAGAAAAGAAAAATATGGTCATGCCCAATTTGGTTGGGGTGGAGGAATGGAACATCAGACTATGAGTTTCATGACTGATTTTAGTTTTGGCTTGCAAGCCCATGAACTTGCCCACCAATGGTTTGGTGATTTTATAACCTGCAAAAGTTGGAGGGACATTTGGCTGAATGAAGGATGGGCAACCTATATGGCCGCTATTTCAGAAAACCGGTTTGGGGTTACTGGCCTTTCAAGCTGGTTAACCTCAAGTCAAAACTCAGTAAAAGCACAAGCGAATGGTTCAGTCTGGGTGTCTGACACTACCAATATCAACCGGATTTTTGATTACAGGCTTACTTATTTGAAAGGGGCTTTGGTTTTACATATGTTAAGATGGGAAATTGGAAATGCAGCTTTTTGGCAAGGGGTGAGAAACTACCAGGCAGATCCTTCTCTTGGGTTTGGATTTTCAAGCACAGCCAATTTCATTCAGCACCTGGAAACAAGTTCTGGAAAAAATCTAAGTGAATTTCTAAATGATTGGTTTACAGGCCAAGGTTATCCAACTTACAACCTGAAGCTCATAAAAAATGGGCTAAACATGCAACTCACCATTAACCAAACTACTTCCCATCCTTCAGTTCCATTTTTCGAAATGAAGGTGCCAGTTAGGTTTAGGGCTACTGGATTTGACACTGTATTGATTTTTAAAAATGACAGCAGCGGTCAGATCTTTAATTTTGTCTTGCCCTTTTCGCCAACTACTATCACCTTTGATCCGGAAAAATGGATAATTGCAAAGAATACGGTTCAAATTATTACAGCAAATGAGGATTTGATTCAACCAAAAAATGGAATCAATATTTTTCCCAATCCATTTTCAGAAATATTGACAATTGAAAACAACTATGGAAAACCCATTGAAGTAAAGATTTTTGATTCGCTGGGAAAAATGATAATCGTTAAAAACCTGGCTACTGAAATTCAGCAAAAAATAGACCTTTCGAAGTTTAGCTCTGGAAACTACATTGTTAAGTACAGGGACGCAACAGAAGAAAAAGTTATTAAGGTTGTAAAAAGGTAGCTATAGAAATCTTTTCGGCTCAATAAGTGCCGGACGTTGGGTGATTTCATGGTAGCACACACAGTGTTTGGCAAAGTAGTGCATGACCATGCTTTTTCTGGTTTTAGCCTTATTCGATTGAAGATTTCCCCCATGAAAAAGATTTGCATGCCAAATAAGGACGTCGCCCTTTTTAGCCATAAAATTGACTTTTTTCAACCCGGAAGAAGCTATTTTTCCCTCAATCATTTTCTCATAAGCAGCGTATCCTTTTTTCCCTAACTGCCAAAAAGTACCTTCATTTTGGTAATCTTCATTCAAATAGTAGGGCAATAAATGGCTTCCGGGATAGTAGTGAAGAGGTCCCTGATCTTCTCCAATATCTTCAAGTGCAATCCAAATGGCAATGAGGCCTCCTAGTGGATAAGTTGTCATATGAATGCTGTCGGAATGGGTTGCCTGCTCACTGCCATAATCGAAATTAATGCTCTGAAATAAAATTGCTTCATCGCCCAGGAGTGAATCCAGAATATGTTTAAGTCGCTGGTTCTTACCTATGTTCATCAAATATTCTGATTCATCAATGGCAAACATTAGTTTATGTCGGTGGGCAAATTTCTTCTTTCCGGAAGCCACTATTTTATCAACCTCTGCATTGATTCCATCTATATCCGGATCTGAAAAAAAATGGTCCAGAACTAAAAAACCATTCTTATCAAAAAACTCCTTTTTATCTTTCAGACCGGGCATAATTTGACCTGAACTTGCCATATCCTGGGCGGGAAAAGACTTGAAATCAAGACTGGATATGGGCGAAAAATAAAATTTATCTAGTCCGATTCTTTTATAGTGTGGAAGATTGTGTTTTAGCTTGTCATACTGAAACAGGTTAAAGATTGAATATGCCAACTTCAGTTCCCGAAACCAATTAAAAAAACTCTGGATCATTTGGTATTACTTATCGCTTGCAAATTGATTTAAAACCGCAATAAGAACAATATTTTCGCTCATCTGTCTGGGTGATTTTGGTTGTCGGATCTGAGAATTCTTTAAGTTTTCGGCCAATGACCAATTCCAGTTCATTTAAAATCGTTTTAGCTTCTTCAGAATCAGAAATTGAGCCAAGCGGGTCAATAAAAGAAGCATTGGGGTCGGCCATATAAAAAAGCACTGACCTTGTTTTCTTTCTTGAAAAACTGGGCGAATGAACTGATAGCCAGTCATAAACCAGCATCTGAAACAAATCTTTATTTGCAAGAACTTTTGGCTCCAATTTATCAATCTTATCTGCCTTCATCTGGTAGGATTGTGGCTTGTCAAAGGCTCCTGTTTTCAAATCAACTATCCAGAATTGATTTTCAGATTCAAGCACGATATCTACCCGGCCACCTATCAACCAACTATGTTCGCCAAAGGTCAGGCAGGTTTTTTCCATATCCATTTCATTGCGAATCCATCGATGGGCTGGCTGAAGGGACATGAAATCGAAAAAACGAAAAGCCATTACTTTTCCTATTTCCTTTTCATAATAATAGCTATTCAAACTTCCATCGGATGCTTTTTCTTCCAAAGCATTCCAAACCAAAAACTGAGTCACCTCCCATTTTGACTTCATGGTTTCAAAATCTGATTTCTGTAGAAACCTTCCATTCTTTCCAACTTCTTCGTACAGGTTTTGAATGGTTCCATGAACCCATTTTCCAAAATCAAATGGGCTCATTTCAGTTTTCAAAATGACATCTGGCTCCTTTATTTTTTCAATTTTTTTGAAATAAAACCTTAAATCACATTGCAATAGGTCATGAATAGAACTTGGGCTCAAATAAGAAACCTTATTTTCGGATTCATTTTTTTGATATTTTGAAATCGCATCTAAGACAAAATCAGTTTTATCCCTGAAAATTTCTTTTGGCATTGGCAAGGACTGTCCAAAAACCTGGGTCCAATATTTTGAAACCAAACCCGGAGAAAAATGGATTTGATGAACAATTCTGCTGGATTTTGAATTTGCAGACTGATTAACCAAAAGTGTAATTTTTTCTGCCCTGTGGCAAAGCCTGTAAAACTGGTAAATTTCATCTTCCACCTTTTGACTTTGAAGGGGTAGACCAAAAATCCGTCTTATGTTTTGAGTCAGGAAGGAAGGATCTGATTGAGAAGTAGGCAATGAACCCTCCTCAACCGGCCCAATAACAACATGCTTAAAATCAAGCAGTCTGGATTCAAACAAACCCATGGACTGAACGCCAACATTTTGGGAACCAAGAATAGAAATCGGAAAACTTCTGATGAGCTGGCCATAAAATTGCTGGATCACCTTTGGTGTTATTGATTCTGAATCAATATTTTGCAGCATCTCCTCTACCTTTTCAAAAGTTGCGGAAATGCCTGACCAAACCGCCATTTCAAATGGTTTATCTTCTAATTCAGCCCCCTTTAAACTCCACCAGGAATTAAACTTCTTTAACCAGGATTTTAAATTGGTTTCCCAAAGCCAATCAGGGGAAAGAACCAGAACGGTTTTTAATTCAGAAGTTGTTGACCGGAAATGAAGATTTCCTTTTTTCTCATTCCATTCTGTAAAAATCTCTGGTCCAACAGTTTGAAAAAAAGGGTCTTCAATCATGTTTTGGATGGCTTCCAGGCTTTCACTTAAAGTTCGCTCCAACCAATGAAAAACTTTTTGAATCCATCTGGCTTGCTGGCTATAAATCAGGGGAAAACCCATTGTGATATTGATCGGAAACTCATCTTCGAGAACATTATCGGTTATGGCTTGAATTAAGCCTGGGTCGGTTACGATTATGGCAGTTTCAGGACTCACGACCTCAATACTTTCTTTTATTTGTTGGGCCATTCCTGCAAGTCCGAGGCAGCTAATGATCTCAAAACTAGTTTTTGGCATTCCCTGGGGGCTGTTGGCAATGGCCTCGGAAATGGAGCTTTTAAATGGTTCGGTTTTCCCTATTCTTGAAAACAGCCTTGTGACCTCATGGTCAGTATTTTGAAAATACCATCCTTGCAAGTCCCAGATTAAACTCAATTTACCTAGCCCATTCAGATTTGACATTAACTGAATCTCCGAACCTGAAAGTTGACCAAAGCCAGCAAAATAAAATTTCCTGAATTTTTGAATGAATGGATGACCAGCGTCAAAATTTGAGGCCATGGCATATGCCATGCCAGAAGTTACCTGATTTTGGGCCAATAGACTTTTCTTAAAATCATCAAAAACAAGAGGTAGACTTCTCCAAAGCAGTATAAACCGCTTCTTGGTTTCAGTTAATTGTTGTTCATTGAAATGGTCCCAGAATCTTTCTAAAAGCAATTTCTGCTCTTCATCCAAAAAATCAGCAAAAGAAGAACCCGTTTCTTCCCATTGGCTCAACTCCTTAAAAATAAGATCAATAGATTTTAGATTCCGAATAATTTCTTCAAAATCGGCAAGAAGGGTTTGGCCTAAAGGGAAAAATCCCTCCAAAGTTTCTTTTTCGTTTTTTAACTTTTTAAAGCTTTCGAATAGCAAAATCCCAGCATTTAAATTGTCGATAATGGGCAATTCGCAAAGTTCAGAAATGAGAGCGTCCATACTCAATATTTTGGGCAGAACCATTGAATTCCCGCGGGCTAATTTCTTAAACTCATCTTTCAGGTAAATTGAAGATCTGGTATTTGGCATCACAACCACCACTTTCATCAGGTTGAATCCATTCTCTTCCAAAACCGAAGTGGC
>JAIXQU010000092.1 GCA_027485575.1 Cytophagaceae bacterium | reverse complement strand
TAGCTACCAGTAGCACCACCCGTTATGCTTTGACTGGTTGAACCAGTGCTCCAGAGATACGTGAATCCGGCAGGCGCACTAAGCGAAACCGAACCTCCTGAGCAGAAGGTAGTCGGGCCGCCAGTTGTGATGGAGGCAACCGGCTTTGCTATTACCGTAATGGTTTGAGAATTGGTGGAACCAAATGTGTTGGAAACGGATAAAGTACCGCTACCAATGGTGTTGCAAAATACCTTTATCAGATTATCATTCACCACGGAATACTGAAGTGAAACACTGCCGATTTTAACCTCTGAAATTCCTGTAAATCTTGAACCATTTACAGAAAGGCTGTCGCCCTGACAAACATTGGTTCCTGAAAGTGTAGAAATGGATGGCTTTTGACCGGACTTTACAAACACGTCCGCACTGGCAAAGTATGGCTGGTATCGGTTGTTAATGGTGGTAAAATCACCGCCAACGTACACTTTGTCATTGGTTGCCAGGATTGTCCGGACATACCCATCTGGCTGTGGCTGCCAATATCCTGGATATCCGTTGTCAACTTTTAATACAGCAAGGTTGTTAATCGGGCTTCCCTGATTGGAATACGAAAATCCTCCGCCATTGTAAATGGTACTATCATTATAATACAAGGTGGCAACGGTTTTTTGACCAGATAAGGTTACCCTGTTCAAAACCGTATCCAGTTCATTGGTTCTTAGTTTGATCGCACCCCAGCCGACTCTTGCCTTGGAAGATAGGCTCGAAAAAGTTCCGCCTATAAACAAGGTTTTATTTCCAACAGCAAGGCAGTTCACTGCTTTATCGGCTCCCGGATTGAAACTTGTAATCGCTGAGGAAGAAATATTGAAAGATGCCAGCCGGTTTCTTGTTTGGCCGCCAATGGTTGTAAAATCACCACCTGCATAAACCGAATCTCCGTCTATTGCAAGTGCATTAACCAACCCGTTTGGACCGGGATTGAAAGAATTTGCAGCGCCTGAAACGGTTGATATGGAGGCTAATTTTGCTCTGCTCGCTCCTCCAACACTGGAAAAATCACCCCCTACAAAGAGATTCGTACCCTTTAAAGCGAGTGCCCGAACAATGCCATCTGAGTTTGGATTCCATCCCGTGGGTGCCCCAGTCGAAATATTAACCTGTGCAATCCGGTTCTTGGTAATGGTGGAATTGACTGTTGTAAAATCACCGCCACAGAAAATAGAATTATTGTCAGATGTAATCGCTCTGACGATTCCATTGAAGGTAGGTGCCCAGCTGGTGAGCTCACCAGTGGTTTTATCCAGACATGCCATATTACTCCTTGATAAAGCCCCAATGCTATAAAATGACCCACCTGCAAAAACAGAAGAACCAGAAACTGAGACTGTATTCACCACAGCAGTACCTCCCTTTACGGCTACAACATTTGGATTCCAGTCGGTAGGAGTTCCGGAACTGATATCCACAGAAGCCAATTTATTCCGGTTAGCAGTACCAACCTGTGTAAAGTCACCTGCCATGTAGAGGGTATTACCCGAAAGATTAATCGAATAAATGTTGCCGTTAGCATTGGGATTAAAGGAGGTTGCAAGTGTGTTGGACACATTCAAACCGGCTATGTAATTCCGGAATGCCCCACCAATCTGGGTGAAAAGCCCGGCTGCATACAATACATTTCCATTCACGGCAAAGTCTGTAATGCGGTTGTTCGCACCCATGTCGTAACCATCGAGTGTGAAGGCAGGCAATGTAAAACCGGCACCCCGTGATTTAATCGCACCATTAACCGATGTAAAATCTCCTCCGGCATACAATTTATTACCGGCAACATACACTTTGTAGACTGTATTATTGGGATTTGGATTCCAGGTCGTAGGCTGTAAAAAGGTGGTATCGACAGCTCCAAGATAGTTTCTAGCTACGCCACCTATGGAAGTAAAGTTTCCTCCAAAAATCAATTTGTCCTGATAAATAGCAATGGAGTTAATAACACCATTTACAGCAGGGTTCCAGAAATTCGGGGAGCCGGTAGCTCGGTCTATTTTGGCTACATAATTATTGCTTAAACCTTGAACAGTTGTAAACGACCCCCCCATATACAGAAATGGGCCAGATTCTAAAAGGACATTGACATCAGCATTTGGTTCTGGCTTGAATGAAGTATCAACAGAATTATCAGCATTGATATGCACAAGATTTTTAATAGAATAATTTCCAACCTGGGTAAAACTCCCTCCTACATACCATCCTCCGGTGCCATCCGAAACTACCGTTTTAACTTTGCCTATAATCCGTGGAAAACGGATATCAGGAGTACCGGTGGCAGAAGCTATTGAAGAAGCCGAACCGGTAACCGGCCCAAATGCGGTAAAATCACCCCCAATATAGAGTTTGTTGTTTTTTTCGTGCATGGCATACACAGGCCCATTGGGCCCGGGCAATAAATCCTGTGAACCAAGTTTTGAAATGGAAATAGAGGCAGAATGGTCCTGGTTACCGGTAAAAGACGTGTTGGTAACATTTACTGTGTAAGTACCCGAATTGCAAACTTGTATGGATTGCGTGGTTTCGCCGGAGGACCATAAGTAATTTTCACCACTGGCTGCTGCGGTCAATATTGTGCATTGGTTATCTTGTAATGGAGAGGGGTAGCTAGGAATAATGGTTGGTAACTCCCATAACGTTAGATTATAAAAATTTACATTAACATTTACAATGTTAAAATCAAGCTTGACAAACTTTGTTACTTTTTGGGGTGTTGGTAAAGAAATAGCACCAGTAGTCCCAAATGATACAAATGATACACTATGTATTGATTGCCATGGTCCTTGGGCAGTTGGTCCATATAAAATATTTAAACTTGAATAATGAAACATATTATAAAACCCTAAACCGCTGATCTTCTTTCCTTCATTAAAGGATAGAACAATGGAGAAATTTGAATTAGGTGGAGGTGAAAAAGATGACTGACCCGCAAGTATATTGGGCCCATTCAAAATTGTAATGTCGCTATTTGGAATCACAATTTGAGCCCAACTTCGCAAAACAGAAAAAAGCAAAACGAGTACAAGAATTCTTTTTTTCATATTTATTTAGTTTTTTGGTAATAGTGGGTATTCATAACACTTACCCAAGCCTGAAAATGGATGTGTTGCATGTATTCGAACTCTTATTTCTAGCTTAGAATTAATTAAATCCGTAAGTTGAATATCTGGATGACATTCCGTTAAAAATTCGTTAAGCTGGAATGCCTTGAATGTCCTGATATTATCACCATCTTTTTTTCTTGGGATAAAAGCAAAATCATTAACATCTGTTTTAAGATGGTACGTAAATTCACTATTAATAAATGCCACTTCTAAATGAATTCTTGTGGCTTTAAAATAGGGGCTACAGTTTTCAACAGGTACAAGTATTACCGGCCTGCTGTTTATTATCTCCACACTGGGTTTATGAATTTTTAAGTTTGGTTTTAGGCTGTAAACAATAAATGCCCAAAATGCGGTAGTTAGGAAGCCAATCCCAACCATTATCCAGTCATTACATCCCAGCGAACATTCGTTACACAGGCAAGCTCCACTGCCGGTAAATCCGACCTGGGCAATACCTGCCAAAAAGAGATCACATGTCATTTTTTATTCTTCGTTAAATTGATGGTTACAGATTTATAAATTAATCCTTAGTCAGCGTGGCACCGTTTCCGTTTACGTTTTTGTTATTCCCCGATTCATCATTGGCATTTCCATTGAATGGCCACCAGCCCACTAGCCCATTGGTCGGAAGGTAAGAAGGTAGGTTTTGCGCTTGCAGTCCAGAAATAAGACAAAGACAGAAAAGGAGTGCGGAAAATTGTTTCATGTGGTACCAGATTGTTTTATCCTTGTTAAAAGAAAGTGCAAAGAAACTTAGGATATTCTTTTTATGCAATAAATTCTAATTTAGTTATTATCTGCAAGGCTGATATCGGAAAGGCGATTATAAATTTCTCCATAGAATCAATCTTTAAGGCAGCGGACGGAGAAGCCGTATGATTTGTAATAGTTAAAACGAACGGAATATGACGTATCCCAACCAATTATTAAAGCCTCAATCGGGCAAGGCTATTGCCTTGTTCGGACTATTAATAAGCCTCTGGCTTACATAACCAACGTATTGTTGGTAAAAAACGGGATTCATTTTGTGGATTATTGCAGAGATGTTTGATTTGGCCGGAGGCCATAGAATGAGTCGGAACGTGGCGGAGCCACGCTCCATTTGGTTTTGCTTCAAACTCAGAGCGGGAAGCAAAACTTTTTATAGATTTTGTTCAAACTGAGCGTTTGAAGCAAAACTTTTCTTGTTTTTTGTTCAAGCTGAGCGTTTGGAGCAAAACTCTTTTTGTTTTTTGTTCAAACAGAGCGTTTGAAGCAAAACTTTTCTTGTTTTTTGTTCAAACAGAGCGTTTGGAGCAAAACTCTTTTTGTTTTTTGTTCAAACAGAGCGTTTGGAGCAAAACTTTTTCTGGTTTTTGTTCAAACAGAGCGTTTGGAGCAAAACTTTATATTTTTTTTCCTTATTTTCATATTGCAGCAAGTAAAAAATTCTGAATATTATTTTTGATCGATGGTCAAAAAGCTATCCATGCCAAAAATTCAGGGTAAAAATCGCCTAAAAATAATTTTCAATTTTTTGGCAGCATAACAAACAATTTTTATGCTGTTAAACCTATCATCTCTTCGAATCGCTTATAGGTTTGGGTTAGCCTCCATTTTTTTAACATACTTACTCAATCGGGCAAGGCCTCCTTGCCTTGTTCGCACTATTCATAAGCCTCTGGCTTACATGCCCAACGTTTTGTTGGTAAAAAACGGGATCAAGAAAGTTGTTTGATTTGGCCGGAGGCCTTACAATAGCTGGAACGTGGCAGGGAGCCATGCCCCATTGGTGTCTATGAATTTTAACTTGCTTAAAATATTACTTTAAAGACATTTTACCTTCTTACCATAATTGATAAAACTGAACAGGATTCGATTTCAAATCCAGAATTGAAAGAATCGCTGGCTTCAATTCCCGCTGTTGGTTAATGTACAGTTTGTAAGCGATTTAACCTGTATTGCGACTGCGGCAGGCCATATTGCTTACAACATTGCAGCTGATCTTTTTTAAGGCTCAACAACTCTGATTTTTCCGTTCTCGCTAATTACTAAATTCTGGCCAAGCGCTTTTTTCCTTTCAATTAGTTTTTGAGAGGATATTTTAATGGCTCTTTTTATTCTTTCTTTCAGAACTTCTTTCTCTTTACTGCTCATCCGAAATAATTTTTAATGCGTTGAATTTTTGAATATTGTGAATTGTAAATAATTCGTCTTCGATTTGTTTTTCAGCAATCAATTCCGATTCTGCTGTAGAATTGTCAAAGATCAATAATGAATCAACCCTATTGCAATATAGCATAAAAAGATGAACCGATTAATATCCGACAAAGAGTCACCCTTCGCTAAACAAGGTTTATATCAAAACTAAAATGTTGCTGGTTTGGTTTCCACTCAGGTCTTACCTTTGCACTTCATGTCAGCACTGCCAACTGCCGCTGCTTCGGCCCTTCAGGATTTATTTCAGGATAGATTTTTAACCGATTCAGTTACCCGGATTTTATATGCTACTGATGCTTCTGCTTATCGGGAAATGCCGGTTGGGGTGGTCTTTCCTAAGGACAAATTCGAAATACAGAAACTGGTTCAACTGGCTGATTTGCATGGGTTTTCATTGATTCCCAGGGCTGCCGGAACTTCTTTGGCAGGGCAGGTAGTGGGCAATGGTTTGGTGGTGGATGTTTCCAAATATTTCACTTCCATTATTGAACTCAACAAAGAAGAAAAATGGGTTCGCGTGCAACCAGGGGTGGTTCGTGATGACCTGAACCGCTTTCTAAAACCACATGGACTCTTTTTTGGGCCTGAAACTTCCACCGCCAACAGGGCTATGATCGGGGGAATGGTAGGTAACAATTCATGCGGATCCAATTCTGTGGTGTATGGTTCTACAAGGGAACACCTGCTTGAGACAGAGATGGTTTTGAGTGACGCTTCCCTCTCTTCGTTCGGAAATTATGAATTAGAAATGATGAATGATGAATGGAATCCGAATTCAACATTCATCATTCATCATTTATCATTAATAACTGGCCTTTATCGTCAGACATTCGAATGGCTCTCCAATCCTGAAATTTCCAAAGAAATCAGAAGCCAGTTTCCGAAAGCATCTATAACCCGAAGAAATACGGGCTATGCGGTAGATATGTTGCTGAAACAGAAGCCATTTACGCCTGATGGTCCGGACTTTAACTTTTCTGCTTTGCTGGCGGGTTCAGAAGGAACGCTGGGCATGTTTACGGAATTTAAGTTGAATCTTGTGAATTTGCCGCCTCCGGATATTGGTTTGCTTTGTATTCATTGCCATTCCATTGACGAGTCCTTGCGGGCCAATCTGGTAGCCTTGGAATTTCAGATTTCAGCTGCAGAGTTGATGGACCATTATGTGCTGGAATGCACCAAAAACAATCCGGAGCAACTGTTAAACAGGTTTTTTGTAGAGGGCGATCCTGCTGCAATTTTAGTGGTGGAATTTGCCCGAAATTCTTTGGAAGAGGTTGAAAATGAAGCAGAAAAGCTCATTTCCAGATTGAAAGAAGAAAAACTTGGCTATCATTTTCCCTTGGTCAAAGGGGCTGAAAGTTCAAAAATATGGGCCTTGCGGAAAGCAGGTCTTGGCCTGTTGAGCAATATGCCAGGCGATGCAAAACCTGTTGCCGTTATTGAAGATACAGCGGTGGATGTGCGGGATTTGCCAGCATACATCCGGGAGTTTAATGAAATTTTGGGTAAGCGTAATTTATTTGCTGTCCACTATGCACATGCCGGAACAGGTGAGTTGCATTTGCGTCCGATTATAGATTTAAAAACGCCGGAGGGGCATGCCATGTTCAGGCAAATTGCCACAGACATTGCGCATTTGGTTAAAAAATATGACGGTTCATTAAGTGGTGAGCATGGAGATGGACGACTTCGGGGAGAATTTATTCCGCTGATGGTGGGCGAAAAAAACTACCAGTTGTTCCGTCAAATCAAGGCCTTGTGGGATCCAAAAGGAATTTTCAATCCTGGAAAAATTGTGGATACTGCCCCGATGGACAGCCATTTGCGATATTCCGGAAAAGTGAAAGACAAGGAAGTTGAAACCTATTTCGACTTTGGGCCGATGACCATGCAGCAGCATGCCGAGCAATGCAATGGCTCCGGCGATTGCCGCAAAACACCCGGTGCCGGTGGAACCATGTGCCCAAGCTACATGGCCACCCGAAATGAAAAAGAAACGACAAGGGCCAGGGCAAATATGCTCCGGGAAATGATGACCGTTTCGGAAACCAATGCCCTTGCCCGACCAGAAATAAAAGAGGTAATGGACCTTTGCCTAAGTTGCAAAGGCTGCAAATCGGAGTGTCCTTCGAATGTGGATGTGGGTAAATTGAAAGCAGAATATCTGCAACATTTTTACAACGCCCACGGCATTCCGTTGAGAACCAGACTGATTGGGAATTTTTCCACCCTTTCAACTTTGGGAAGTATTGCCCCGGCTTTGTACAATTTCGGAACTGGCAATAATCTGCTCGGCAAAACGATGCGCCGGATTTTGGGTTTTGCGCCCAACCGGGCTTTGCCAAAATTATCCAATCAAACCCTGAGGGCCTGGTTTAAAAAGTTAGGTCGGTTTCAGCAACCCAAAAGTCCAAAATCTGAGGTTTGGTTTTTTGTGGATGAGTTCACAAATTTTAATGATACGAAAATAGGAATAAAAGCCATTTCACTTTTACAAAAGCTTGGTTTCTATGTAGATGTAACCGAAAATCCGGAATCTGGCAGGGCCTTTCTTTCCAAAGGAATGCTGAAGGAAGCCACCGAACTTGCCAAAAAGAACGTTGAAATTTTTTATCCCCTGGTCTCGGCTCAAAAACCTTTAATCGGACTTGAACCTTCTGCCATTTTGGGATTTGTAGACGAATTTCCAGATTTACTGAGAGCCAAGGCGCAGGAAAATGCGAAATCACTTTCTCAGCATTGTTATTTGATTGATGAATTTATCAGCCAGCAATTTGAGTCCAAAAATATAGACAAATCGCTCTTTACCAGCGAAAAACGAACCGTTAGATTGCACGGACACTGCCATCAGAAAGCCTTGGGCCGTTTGGTTTCCAGCAAAAAAATGATGTCCATTCCGGAAAATTATGAAGTGCTTTTGATTCCTTCAGGTTGCTGCGGCATGGCGGGTTCATTTGGCTATGAGGCTGAACATTATGAAGTTTCGATGCAGATTGGGGAATTGGTTTTGTTCCCAACAATTCGGAATCTGAGTTCAGAAACCATCATTGCTGCACCGGGAACCAGTTGCCGCCACCAGATTTCAGATGGCACAGACCGAAAAGCAAAGCATCCTGTTGAGATTTTGTGGGAGGCTTTAAATTCTCCTAAGTAATGGCCGGGAAATTTTTTCACAACAAGCCTTTTCCTGATTCTGGCTTTCTGAAGCCGGATTTCAAAAGTATAGATACCCTTGGGTAGATTTGAAACATTCATTCTACAGGTTTCATTTCCAATCGCTTCAAAATTTTGCACCCTTCTTCCTTTGGAGAAGGGAAGGGATGAGGTTCACATAAAAATCTTAACTTAAAAGCATTGAATCTGGGTTTATGGCTATTTCGGAATTAAACAAAGCTTTCAAAAATAATTTATCAGGGCGTTCTATATTGCGGTGATGATAAACATTAATCCATTTACCCTTTTGGCACTGCTGATTTGGATTTCCTGCACGGCTCAAAAAACAAAAAAAACAACGCAGGAATTTCCATTTGGGGCCTGGATGAGAAGCCCGGAGGAGGAAAAAGACCCAAATCAGGAATTTAAAATTTTCAGGCCATCCTCATTTAATTTCCCGGCAGCAAGGGGCAGAAGTGGATTCATTTGCAACACCAACGGCAAATTTGGAATCATTCAACCTTCAAGAACAGATGGCCGTGACACAATTTGGGGAAATTGGGAAAAAGTAAAGCCTTTTCAACTTAGACTTAAACTGAAAGAAGGATATCCTACGATATTGGAATGGAAAATAACCAGTAAAGAGAAAATGGAGGCAATTTTGAAATAGAAACTGCCTTATTTCTTAATCCAAATTTTTGATAATTTCTTATCCACGCCCAATAATTGCAGGGTATACATGCCTTTTGGAAATTCAGAAACAGAGATTCTAAAATTCTGAGATTCAACTTTTTGGGCAAGAACCTTTTTTCCCAACGAATTAAAGATTTGAAATTGTTTACAAGGATGATCCGATTTTATAAACAACTCATCTTCTGCCGGATTGGGGTATAATTCAAATTCCAGCCTGTTTACCCTCTTTGAAGTATTCAAAGGTTGAAACACCTTTAATGAAATGCAAGATTGATTTTCGCAATTGTTCACAGGTTCTTTTTGAACCAAACAGATTTGATGAATCCGAACTGAATCAAACACAATTTGGAGGCTGTTGGATGAATCTGAAAGAAGATTTCCATTCCAAAGCCACCTGTTTTTAAAACTCTGATTCGTATCGGTTGCCAAAAAATTCAAAATGCTGTCTACAGCAAGAGAATCTCCGGAAAGAGCAGGTTGAATCAAAAATGTGCCGGCTGGCTTATTTATGCCTACCCATTTCAAAGCAACTTTTGGGCCTTGTAATAGTGAATCAATTCCTGAGAAATAAAAAATTGTGTCGCTGTAAATCTGTGGAGTAAAAGCCGAACCAGAATAAATGGGAACACCAGCGATTGAGTCTTCAAAAACCTGATATTTCTTTACGCTTCCCAAATTGCTGATTTGTGGAGACAAGGTATCGCCCTTGCAAAACTTGTTTTCTTTGGGTGTCGGAGACGGGCTGATGTTCAAGCCATTCCAAAATTTTTGATTTGCTTTTGCTCTGACCTCCAGTTCCTTTAGACTATCTGCAAAAACATAGGCAAAACTAACTTTACGTGTTTCTCCTGGTAAAAAGTCCCTAAGTTTTGCTCCAACCACCTGAACTACATTGTTTCCATTGGGGGCAAGTCCGGCATTGGGTCTGCCAATCCCATTACTCATGGTTTGCCATTTTTCTGCCAAAGAAAAACCATCAAATAAATTAATGTTTCCATTATTGGTATTGCTTACGGCTTCAATGGCATAAAATTGCGGCTCTCCCTGGCTGAGCAATTGAACCCCGGCAAACCTGTTCCGGAATGCCCTTCCTTTGGTATAACCCAACCGGAGGCTATCTATCCAGGTTGAAAAATTAAAATTGGCATTTTCTAAATCCCAGTCGTTATACTGAGCAATACAAACGCTATCCAGGGTGACAGAATTTCGGTTGGTAATCTGATAATTCAAAAAGACAGAGCCTGCCAAAGAATCTACTTCCATTGCATAAGAAGATTGCTTAATGGATAAACCAATCCGTGCTGAACCTGCAGCTGAATCATTCATATGATGAACTGCATGCTGTGTGATATTCTGATATTCAATAAATTTTGGTCTGGTTACTATTTTGAAGTGGTTGTCATTTCCTGAAGTATCATATACCGCATTGGAAACTTTTGTTGGGCCGGTTCCAACCATTAAGCCACCATCACCAAACATTTGAACACCCTTAAATTGAACGCCGGAACCAATAAAATTTGAAATATCGAGAGAACCAATCCTTCCATTTCCAAGGATAGACAATTTTACAAGATTGGCATCGAGATCCAGAATCGGTTGATTGATGTGGACAATAAAAACCCGATCATCCAAATACCCATTTCCAACTTTTACCTGAATCCGGATTTGTATTTCCTCTCCTGTAGCAAGATTTGGGTTCACTATTCCAATAAATGGAACTCCGGGAACCACAGATTTTAAGCTTGCCAAAGGCCCATAACTCCGGGCATTCTCTACAATCTGAAAATTGGAACTGTTGCTAAATGCCTTAGCTTCAAAACCTGAAATGCTGTCAAGAAAATTTTCAAACCGAACAAAAATTCCGACCGTATCTCCTGCAGCAGCAGCAATTCCAGCTTTGTTTCTCAACTGAATATCGGTGGGCCTCAATGAAATCGTATTTTGCCTTTGCAGTGCCCTGAAAATGTTTAACCGTCCTCTCCCCGACCGGTACCGGTAGCCTGCATTTCCAGGTACAGAATATATAGTGTCACTATTAACACGAAGCAATTCACCTGCCTGCAATCCTGTCATTTGGGGAAATTTTGATAGAACCAACGCGGCTGCACCTGCCACCATGGGCGAGGCCATTGAAGACCCTCCTTCTATCCAGCCGTAGTTTCCATTGGTTTGAATTCCAAAAATATTTACCCCAGGCGCAGAAAGGTCAAGCTTGAAATTTTGTGAGGCTGCCCAGAAGATTTGATCCGTAGTGTCGGTCATGGTTACCCCAAATACATTGTCATAGTTTGCAGGAAGAAAATTATAAAATCCAGCCGTATTTCCACCAGCTGCTACAACAAGCGCATCCTTATTAAAGGTTGCATAGTTGATAATGTCCTGCTCATATTGACGGTTGTTTCTGGCTGAACCCCAGGAACAATTGATTATTTTACAGCCCCTGTCAGCTGCATAAACTATGGCATCATATCCCTTGAAATTGCTGAAATTTCCATTCCACTTCCATATTTTTAGGGGTAGGACTTTGCACTTGTAAGCCACACCGGCAATTCCTTTGGCATTATTGGTGGAAGCTGTTGCTAAACTTGCCACCGAGGTGCCATGTCCTGGCGCAGTTCCGGTATTATCGGGTGTTGGATTGTTGTCATTGCTGCCAAAATCCCAGCCCTGGTAATCATCTACCAAACCATTTTGATCATCATCCAGGCCATTGGGAGGATCCAACGGATTGATTTTAATTTGATTGACCATATCTTCATGGTCAACAGGAACACCTGTATCCAGAACACCAATAACCACATTTGAATCTCCCTGGCTAAGATTCCAGGCCTGATAGGCCATAATTTTTCTTAAAACCTGGCGTTGGCTTCCTAAGAGTGAGTCTGCATTGGGATCATTGGGAATGGATAAAGGAAAAGCCTCCAGCTCTTCCCATTCCGCATATTGAATTTCCGGACGATTCTGAATTTGCCTTAAAGTGAATACTGAAGCCAATGGAAATGGAATCTCAGACTCATACATTAAACTTAAATCCACCAGCTCTTTACCATTCTTATTTTTCTCTTTTTTTAATGGTGAATGAGAAGGAAACTTCTTTTGAGGATGGGGAAGATTCAGGTTTGAAATAATCCTGGATAATTCTGAATTTTTATTTTCAAAAACAGACCGGAATTCAGGATTCACTTTAACAATCAACCGCTTCTGGGCATTGCCGGAAATAACATTTGAAAACAAAAAAAGGGTAAACCAAAGGTAAAAATTGCGCCTCATTCTAAAAAGGGATAGAAGCCGAAAGTTCGGTTCTCGATTACACATTTATGATTCGATTATCTAAAAATTATTACAGGAAATCTGCAGTTCGAAAATTTAATTTCTAAGGAACGACTCTAATAAACTGCCAATAAAACAGAGACTTAAGACTTTAATTGAACTCTGAATATTACAGAAATAAAGCCAACCTATCTGTTTCCAATTGGGATAAAATATATTTTGGGTTTCATTCCCGTGGCTAAATCCAAAAACCTGGAATACACCTCCATGCCTTTCCAAAATGAATGGTAGGTTATTCTCTCATTTGGACCATGTATGGATTCAAGATCGGACCTTGACATTAATACAGGTGTTATCCCATAGGTGGGTATACCGAATTGACGAAAATAGTTATTGTCACTTGAGGCAGGAAATAGAATAGGGGCCGTTTTGGCTCCAGGAAAAGTTTCTTCAATGGCTTTGGCAAAAAAGGTATACTCGTTCAGATCGGGGCTGGATTCATCCGCTGCCGGACATTCATTGATGATGGAAATCTTAAATCTAGGTTCAATCAGACCATATTTTATTTCCCGGATAAACTTTTTAATTTTTGTTTCCGGCAAAAGTCTGCAATCCAAAAAAGCTGTGGCCCTTGTGGAGATTTGATTTGGAGGTCCCGGTGGATTAAACATATTGGTCAGAACCGCAGTATTCTGCAAAATCGATGAAAAAACAGGCTCGCGGTCCATAAATTTGCGAACAACCGGTCTGAAAATTTTCCAATGAATGTGCTTTAAAACCCAACCTTTGAAGCCACCTTCCATTTCACCCAAATACCTAAACATTCGCTTGGTTGTTGTATGAAACTCTATACGACCTTCCACCTGGCCTAGTTTATGGAGGGCCTTCATCATATCTTTGTTTACATAACTACTTGGTGGTGCGGCGCCATGGCCAAAGGAATTAAATTTTAAATCCAATTTTAACCAAAGATTTACTTTCTCAGCCACCGCTATTCCAAACACCTGCTGATTTGGTTTTGAAGGAACAACACGGGTAACACCTGAGCCCCCTTCACCAAAAACTGCCCAGGGCAATAATAAATCCATATGGTTCTCTACCAGAACTTTAGCTCCACGAAATCCCCCTGTTTCTTCACCGCAAACCGCCAAAACAGTTACATTAAAGGGTAAATCCAGTCCTCCGTTTTTCTTTTTAAATGCCAATAGACCACCCAATTGCATAAAAGTTAAACCCTTGGCATCTAAAGCACCCCGGGCTACAATATCAGAGTCAGTTTGGGTTGCTGAAAAAGGACTAAACCTCCATTCAATAGAATCGGACGCAGAAACCACATCGATATGACTAAGAAAAATGAGATTGGGCTTTTTTGAAGACAACGGATATAACGAAAGGGCAATATTGATGGACGTATCCGTGCAATTGAGGCATTCCTGAAACAGGCCATATTTCTTTCCAATCTCCTGCAAATAACAACCAGCGCTGAATTCATTTCCTGAAATAGACCTGATTTTAAGGTAGTTAATAAATTCCTGTTTAAAGGCTGAAGAGTCTGTCCCGAATTGTTCTTTAGGGATTTGAGAAAAGGCCGGTTGAGATACGAAAATGAGGTAAATAAAAACCAACCCAAATTTAAAAATTTGGATTCTGGTAAAAAATTCTTGCCTTATTTTCTGGTTCCTATTCAAAATAACAGGTTCAAAGGTCCGAAATTAAAATGGTTGAATTCAATTAATTCTGATTTTGAAATTACCAGACGATAGAAATTTGGAAAAGAAGCAAAGAAATCAAATCGAAATATGCCTTAATTTGCAGTAAGATTTTGAAAAACAAGAATTTGAATACGCAAGAAATCAATTTTGGATGATTAGAGGTGTCGTTTCTAAATCAACCGGAAGTTGGTACAAAGTCAGGACTGAAAATGGAACTGTGATCGATTGCAGGTTAAAAGGCAAGTTGAAACTTACCAAAACAGGAGTTACAAATCCCATTGCGGTTGGAGATAAAGTGGAGTTGGAGCTGGAAGAAGGTCAATCCTTAAACGGACTTATCAGCAACATTCTGGACAGGGACAATTATATCATCCGGAAATCGGTACACAAAAATCATCAGGCACATATTCTGGCAGCCAATATTGACCAACTAATCGTAATTGCTTCGCTTACACTTCCCAGAACTTCTTTGGGTTTCATAGACAGGCTATTGGTTTCCGCTGAATCTTATGGAATACCTGCCTGGGTAATTTTTAACAAGGCCGATTTACTTTCTGAAGAGGAATTGGAATATGTGGATATTCTGGCTGAAATGTATTCAACTATCGGGTACCCCTCTATCATTACTTCTGCTTCTGCAAGATTGGGCATCAAAGAGTTTCAAAATATACTGGAAGGAAAAACTTCTCTGCTTTCAGGTCATTCAGGGGTTGGTAAATCATCTCTGGTCAATGCCATTGCGCCAGGTTTGGATTTGAGTACCAGGGAAATTTCCACTTTTGCCAATAAAGGAAAGCACACGACAACTTATGCAGAAATGTTTCAGTTGAGTGAAAATACCTTTATTGTGGATACCCCTGGAATTAAAGAACTTGGATTGATAGAAATGGAGGAGGACAATATCAGTAATTATTTTCCTGAGATGCGTGCAATATCAAGCCAATGTAAATTCCACAATTGCAGCCATCGGCATGAGCCTGGTTGCGCAATTCTGAAGGCGATTGATGAAGGAAAATTACCCCTTACCCGCTATGAGAGCTATCTAAGCATGGTGGATGGGGATGACAACAGAAGATAAGGTTTTATAATTCAAGCGGTTTTTGATTTTATTTCTGTAAGCAGTTTTTCTTTTTTCTAAAAACCACTAACGGTCTTGTAAGCGAAAATATTGTAAGCGTTTTTTTGCTTACAGAAAACGTGCTTACAGAAAAAGAAAGAGATTTTAGCCGAAATCAGGAAGGTGCAATGCTTCAACTTTGATAATAAGTTCTTCTTCTGCCAATACCGGATCCATAAACTGATGGTCATCTGGAATGTCAGGCACTTCAATTTTTTGGCTGCTGATTTCTTACCGGAATATTTCCTGTAAACGGCATTTGTGTTTTTGCTCCATCACCAGAATCACTTCTGCCCGGGTAATCAGTTTTGAATTTACCTGCACCCTTGCCGATGGTTCTGTACGGGCAGATTTTACGTGGACACCTGTTCTGTTTTTAAACCCAGATCAAGGAAAGGGATTTTAATGATTGATTTTCTATTCCTTAAAACCTCACCTAAATCCTCCCGAAGGCATAGAACTTAAGTTGAAAATCTATCATATATGAACCAAAGGCTTTTTCTATTGCGGAATTTGGGTTAAAAATGGCTTCGGTAACAGAACTTCATTGGTTGCGGAAACAGAGACAGAGGAAGAGGAGATGCCAAGAAACTTTCCATTTTTAGGCCCAGCTTTCAATTTTTGTTTTCTGAAAAGGCCAAAGTACCTTTTAATTCAACTAACATATTCCAAAATAAAAAAGCCCCGACACAGGAAAATAAAACGAATCCGGTTTTGAAGTAAAGTTTCGAAACCAAAATTTTGTGCTTAGATACCAGTATTGGGTATGCATTGATACCGGCGAACGGTTTAACGGTGACATGCCTGACGATTTGTTCCTTTCATAGTTAGGTAACCAATTTTAATAAAAAAACAAGGATTGGGAGATGAGGTTGCGATTTTTACAGATTGACTGAAGATAGCTGGAAGAAGGCTGCATAGAGAAATTGGAGGGGAAATGGTTGGTGAGTTTCCAGGAGCGGCGGTGGCAGGCATACTCAATTTAAAAAAATCGGCCTACGTACTGAAAAATGCTCAAAAAACCCTGAATAGGCCGATTTATAAAAGGAGACCAAGAAAATGTAAATTTTTATACATAGGATATTGTAAATATTAATATCCTGATTTTTATTTGCAATGGTTGTAAACCCTATTTTTATTTCTTTTATGTACCTAAAATTACATAATATTTCCGCTTTTTCCTCAAGCTTAACTCTCCTTTTGTGATTTTGTCTTTCAGTTTACTGAAGCTGTTCAGCGCATTTTCAGAATTACATACGGATAAAAAGTTCAGACAGATGAATTACAATAAAAGTACCATCTACGAATTAAACCCTGTTTAAGTAATAGACATAATTCAAATACTGCCCTTTCTTCAAACCTCACAAAAAATGTTTTTTAATCCGAAATTCCATTCAAGGAAAAATGTATCTTGTGCGTACTTTATAATTCTCCTATTCGCACCTTTCTTTAGTGTCCTAGCCCAGGCACCCACCATTTCTGGTTTTACGCCCTCTTCTGGTCCTATTGGAACTTTGGTTACCATAACAGGTACCAACCTTTCCAATCCCAATGTATTTAGCATTGGTGGTACTTCTGCCCTGGTTATTTCCAACACAGGTACCAGTCTGGTGGGTTTTGTAATGCCTGGAGCGACAACCGGAAATATAAGCCTGACCACAGCAGGTGGGTCTGTATCCAGTGGTTCAAATTTCACCGTTTCTGCCCCTCAGGCAATAACGACTCAAACAGGTAACAAAGTAAGTGGCAACGATAACATTGGTGCCGCCTTTCAGGGGTTGCCCATTGCATTAAGTGCGAATGGAAATACGGCCATAATTGGAGGAAATGATGACAATTCGGGTCAAGGAGCGGCCTGGGTGTTTACAAAAGTGAATGGATTCTGGAGCCAGCAAGGATCAAAATTAATTGGAACCGGCAATATAGGCGCTGCCTCACAAGGTATTTCTGTTGCCCTGAGTGCCGATGGAAATACAGCTGCCATTGGTGGTGGCAACGATGATGGAGGCAAAGGAGCAATTTGGATTTTTTCCCGCACTGGCTCAACCTGGACACAACAAGGACCAAAACTTACGGTTACCGGAAATACAAATGCTGCCGCTGCCGGTTCTACACTTTCTCTTAGTGCAGACGGTAATACTTTACTAACCGGTGCCCCAACAGAAAATTTTGGAGTTGGAGCCGGATGGATTTTCACCCGGTCTGCAGGGGTATGGACCCAGCAGGCAAAACTTACCGGATCGGGCACCAGTGGCCAAAGTCAGATCGGTTTTTCTGTTTCTTTAAGTGCAGATGGAACAACGGCTGCTTTAGGTGGACTTGAAGACTTTTCAGGTATGGGGGCAGCCTGGGTATTTACCCGAAGTGGAAGTATCTGGACCCAACAAGGCAGTAAACTGGTTGGAACAAGTAACATTGGCAATGCCAAACAGGGCAGTTCCATTGCCTTAAACGCGAATGGAAATTTCCTGATTGTGGGCGGAGGATATGACAACGGTCAAAATGGTGCTGCCTGGGTTTACACTCGTTCGGGAACTACCTGGACCCAGCAAACCAAATTGTTTGGAACAGGGGCCTCTGCACCATCCCGTCAAGGTTCTTCAGTTTCATTGAATGCCGATGGAAGCAGGGCTGCCGTAGGTGGCTATCTGGATAACTTCGGTACGGGATCGGTTTGGCTCTTTAACCGATCCGGCTCTAGTTGGAGCCAGATATTAAAAACAGCTGGAACCGGTGCTTCGGGAAGTTCAGCCCAGGGGATTTCTTTGAATCTTAGTGCCGATGGGCAGACCTTGGGCATCGGTGGACCCGGCGATAATTTCAACAACGGTGCGACCTGGTTTTTCGGACCTACACCTCCGGCTCCCACGATTACTTCATTTACACCAACCACAGGAAGTGATGGAGTAGTGGTAACCCTCACCGGAACAAATTTTACCGGGGCTACTTCGGTGTCTTTTGGAGGTACGCCCGCCCAGGAATTTACCGTCGTTAATGGCACCACCATTTCAGCCATGGTGGCTGCAGGTACTTCCGGTTCAGTATCCGTAACAACCCCGGGTGGTACAGGAACTTTAGCAGGATTTACCTATAGTTTCTCCGCTACCCCCACCATTACCAGCTTCAGTCCCTCCAATGGCTACATCGGAAGTCTGGTCACCATTACCGGAACCAATCTATTGAACCCAACCGTTTTTACGATTGGCGGAACCCCGGCGATTATTATTTCAAATACAGCCACCAAATTGGTCGGAATGGTAATGCCTGGAACTACAACCGGACTTATCAATATTACTACTGCGGGAGGAAATGTTGCTAGTTCTGGCAACCTCAACATTAATCCAAGCTTGAACTTAAGTGCCCAGCAAGGAGAAAAGCTGATCGGCAGTGGCTTTTCCGGACCCGGACAACAAGGTTATTCGGTTGCCTTAAGTGCCGATGGCAATACGGCCATTGTGGGTGCACCCAACGACGATGGAAACAAAGGAGCAGCCTGGATTTATGTACGAAATGGCACCAACTGGGCCCAGCAAGGTTCTAAATTAATAGGCTTTGGAGCTACGGGTAATGCCGAACAAGGTGTTTCAGTGGCCATCAGTGCCGATGGAAATACGGCTTTGGTTGGGGGTTGGAAAGACGACGTAAGTACCGGAGCCGCCTGGGTTTTTACCCGAACGGGAACCACCTGGACACAACAAGGAGGAAAATTGATAGGAAGTTTAAACAATGGAGCCTCACAACAAGGTTTTTCAGTGGCTTTGAGTGCAGATGGGAATACAGCCGTTTTAGGCGGACAAGGCGATAATGGAAGCAACGGAGCGATCTGGATCTTTAGCCGTATCGGGAGTGTTTGGTCTCAACAAGGATCTAAAATTACAGTTTCAGATAATATTGGCGTTGCCCAATTGGGGCATTCCGTAGCAATCAGCGCTGACGGAAATACCCTGGCTGCCGGTGGCTACTCCGACGACAGTGATGAAGGAGCAACCTGGCTTTTTACCCGGTCTGGTTCGGTCTGGTCTCAGCAAGCCAAATTAAAAGGGACCGGCAGTAGTTTTTCCAACCAGGGCCAAAGTGTAGCCATCAACGCCAATGGAAATACGGTTTTGATTGGTGGTAACTTCGACAATGCGGGTGCCGGTGCTGCCTGGGTATTTACCCGAATTGGAACTACCTGGACCCAGCAAGGCGGAAAACTGACACCGGGCGGTGCGACTGGTCCATCTTTTTTTGGGCAAAGTGTAGCGCTCAGTGCTGATGGAAATACGGCAGGTATTGGCGGAGAAAACGACAATACGGGCAGAGGAGCAGGCTGGGTTTTTAAACGAACCGGAACCACCTGGGCACAAAGTGGAAATAAACTGGTTGGAACTGGCTTTATTGGGAATGGAAAACAGGGTTGGGCTACGGCAGTAAGTGCGGATGCGAATACCTTAATGATGGGTGGAAATCAGGATAATAGTAACCGGGGAGCGGTTTGGGTGTTTAGCCAGGCAGGGCCGCCAACTATAACCTCATTTACACCAGTCCAGGCAGGCGTAGGTACCACAGTTGAAATTTACGGGACTAACTTTTTCGGGGTTATATCTGTTTCCTTTGGAGGAACACCCGCTTCTTCCTTTTCTGTCGTTAATAGCACTACCATTCAGGCAGTCGTGGCGAGTGGAACAACGGGCTTGGTTTCGGTTACCACCAGCGGGGGAACGGCCGGTTTGGCAGGGTTTACTTTTGTACCCGCACCAACCATAACTTCTTTTACCCCAACTTCTGCCGGATCAGGCACAAGTGTCACCATAACGGGTAATAATTTTTCAACCGCTACTTCTGTAAATTTTGGAGGTTCGGCAGCGGCCTCATTCAATATCATTAACAACACAACTATAACGGCTATTGTCGGTGCGGGCACTTCAGGGTCAGTTTCGATAACCAATCCGGGAGGCACGGGTAGCCTTGGAGGGTTTACCTTTAACGCAGGAGCAAATCCCACCATCACTTCGTTCTCACCTTCCTCTGGCTCAGTTGGTACCTTGGTTACCATTACAGGCACAAATCTAGCCAATACAACTACTTTTAACATAGGCGGAGTGAGTGCTATAAGCGTTTCTAATAACGGCTCTACCTTAGTAGGTATGGTAATGCCAGGCGCTACCACAGGCACAATTTCTATTACTACATCAGGAGGTACGGTTTTAAGTGCAGGTAGTTTTACGGTAACTCCAACTCCTTTCCCAAATGCGCAGCAAGGGAGTAAATTAGTAGGAACTGGTAATACAGGCGCTGCAAGTCAAGGTAGGTCCATTGCACTCTCCGCCGATGGCAATACCGCCATTGTGGGGGGGGCTCAAGATAACAACCAACAGGGAGCCGCATGGGTCTATACCCGCAGCGGAACCACCTGGACCCAGCAGGGCAGTAAATTAGTTGGCACCGGTAATTCGGGCGATGCACAGCAAGGCTGGTCTGTTGCCCTCTCCGCCGATGGCAATACCGCCATTGTGGGGGGATTTTCAGATAACACAGGTCAGGGAGCAGTTTGGGTTTATACTCGTAGCGGTGGGCTCTGGACCCAACAGGGCAGTAAATTAGTGGGTACCGGTAATATTGGACCTGCAAATCAAGGCTTCTCTGTTGCACTCTCCGCCGATGGCAATACCGCCATTGTGGGAGGGTATTCAGATAACACAATTCAGGGAGCAGTCTGGATTTTTACTCGCAGCGGAACCACCTGGAGCCAGCAGGGAGCTAAATTGGTTGGTACAGGTAATGTGGGCGCTGCAAATCAAGGCTTCTCTGTTGCACTCTCCGCAGATGGCAATACCGCCATTGTGGGGGGGTATTCAGATAATAGCGCTCAGGGAGCCGTCTGGGTTTTTACCCGCAGCGGAAGCACCTGGACCCAGCAGGGCAGTAAATTAGTAGGTACGGGTAATATTAGTGCTGCACAGCAAGGCTACTCCGTTGCGCTATCTGCCAATGGCAACACAGCCATTGTGGGGGGACGTCAAGATAACACAAATCAAGGAGCCGCATGGGTTTTTACCCGAAGCGGCAGCACCTGGACCCAGCAGGGCAGTAAATTGGTGGGTACGGGCGCTGTGAATGCATTTCAAGGCAATTCAGTATCCCTTTCAGCCGATGGCAATACCGCCATCGTTGGAGGACCATTTGATAACACCAATCAAGGAGCAGTTTGGGTTTATAACCGAAGCGGCAGTACATGGGCCCAACAGGGCAGTAAATTAGTGGGTACAGGTATTGTGGGTAATGCACTTCAAGGCTTCTCAGTTGCGCTCTCTGCTGATGGGAATTTCGCCATGGTTGGAGGATCTGGTGATAACATTGGTCAGGGAGCCGCCTGGGTTTTTGTAAATAAATCTCCAACCATCACTTCTTTTTCTCCTTCCTCTGGCTCAGTTGGTACTTTGGTTACCATTACAGGCACAAATCTAGCTAATACAACAGCTTTTAACATAGGAGGAGTGAGTGCCATCAGTGTTTCTAATAACGGCACTACCTTAGTAGGTATGGTGATGCCAGGTGCTACCACAGGCACAATTTCTATTACTACAGCAGGCGGTACGGTTTTAAGTGCAAGTAATTTTACGGTAACACCAACCCCTTTCCCAAACG
The DNA here is from genome assembly GCA_027485575.1 of Cytophagaceae bacterium. Taxonomy (GTDB): domain Bacteria; phylum Bacteroidota; class Bacteroidia; order Cytophagales; family Flexibacteraceae; genus CAMDMI01. The sequence goes on along the minus strand of JAIXQU010000092.1, from coordinate 1,084 downwards.
CACAGCAAGGGAGTAAATTAGTAGGAACTGGTAATACAGGCGCTGCAGCTCAAGGCTATTCCATTGCGATCTCCGCGGATGGCAATACTGCCATTGTTGGGGGGTATGCAGATAACACAAATCGGGGAGCCGCCTGGGTTTATACCCGCAGCGGTACCACATGGACCCAGCAGGGCAGTAAATTAGTGGGAATTGGTAATATTGGTGCTGCACAGCAAGGCATCTCCGTTGCCCTCTCCGCCGATGGCAATACCGCCATCTTAGGTGGGTGGGAAGATAACAGCAATCAGGGAGCAGTTTGGGTTTTCACTCGCAGCGGTAGTACCTGGAGCCAACAGGGCAGTAAATTAGTGGGTACAGGTAATTCGGGCGCTGCAAGGCAAGGATACTCTATTGCGCTCTCAGCCGATGGCAATACTGCCATTGTTGGGGGGTATACAGATAATCTTGGTCAGGGAGCAATCTGGGTGTATACCCGCACCGGAACCACCTGGAGCCAACAGGGCAGTAAATTAGCGGGTACTGGTAATGCAGGTATTTCACAACAAGGCTTTTCAGTATCCCTCTCCGCCGATGGCAATACCGCCATTGTGGGGGGGCCTGGAGATAACTCTGGTCAGGGAGCCACCTGGGTGTATACCCGCACCGGAACCACCTGGACCCAGCAGGGCAGTAAATTAGTGGGTACTGGTAATACGGGCGCTGCAGGTCAAGGCAGGTCAATTGCGCTGTCCGCCGAAGGCAATACCGCCATTTGGGGGGGGCGCTGGGATGACTCTAATCAGGGAGCCGCCTGGGTGTTTACCCGCAGCGGTAGCACCTGGACACAACAGGGAAGTAAATTATTGGGTACTGGTGCCGTGGGCATTGCCGGTCAAGGCCAGTCCGTTGCACTCTCCGCCGATGGCAATACCGCAATGGTGGGGGCGATTCAGGAGAACTTTGGTCAGGGAGCCGCCTGGGTTTTTACCCGAAGCGGTAGTACCTGGTCCCAGCAGGGCAGTAAATTAGTGGGTACTGGTAATTCGGGGGCTGCATCTCAAGGCGTCTCTGTAGCGCTCTCCGCGGATGGGAATTTCGGCAT
>JAIXQU010000072.1 GCA_027485575.1 Cytophagaceae bacterium | reverse complement strand
GGTACGGGTCGATTACAACTGAGAAATTATCATTGGTTTTCAAAGGAAAATCTCTTCTCAGATTCCAGACAACTTGAGAAGAGGGGTCATCAAAACAAACTGCTGAGATATAAAGATTGGTTTTATCATAGGTCATCCTGACCTCAGTTTTACTTTTCGCAAAACCGGTATCAAATGGAAACTGATTGATAAAGTTTGATGCCTGGATCCCATTTGACCAGGATTTTTCATTTAGTTCGCCGTCAATGGTGATTACTTCTGTTGTAAAAACCAGTGTTTGAATGTGGGGTGGAGTGGTGCCATATCCAAAATGAAAAATCAAAAAGAATGAAATTCCGGTAAATAGTTTTTTGATTAACATTATGGCAAATAAACCAGGATTGCTGTTTAGAGTTTCAGAAAAATGAAAAGGCTGTAAACAATAACAACCTTTTCATTCTAAAAAATTTATTCACCATCAAAGGTGATATCAACCCTTCTGTTTAATGACGCACCGTCATTAGCTTCTTCATTTGCAGTTAATGGGTCAGATTTTCCTAAAGTTTTAATATTCATCCTTTCATTAGCAATCCCTTTTTTGAGAAGGTAGCTTTTCACGGCATCGGCTCTTTCTGCTGAAAGTTTTATATTGTATTCATCCGAACCTTTTGAATCTGTATGGCCTCCAATTGCGATTTTCATTTTAGGATTTTTGTTCATCATTTCAACCAGTCTGTTTAACTCAGCAAATGACTCCTTATTTAGATCTGATTTATTATAATCGAAGAAGATATTATTAAGCGCAATTTGAGTTCCTCTTTTTATTGGAATCAAATATAAATCCTGGGTTATTGTCTGGGACTCCTGAATGTCTGATGCATCTAAACTTTGATTTACAGACATATAACCATCTGCTTGTGCCAGGTATCCATATTTTGCTCCAACCGGAACAGCTATCTTATAATTGCCTTTGAATGGGTCTGAATCATTAATGCCCAAAGCTTTATTAATTGTCAGGTTTTCATATACAATTTTTGCCCGAACTGGTTTTTTCGAAAACTTATCCAATACCCGACCGGAAATTTCTATCACTGGCAAAGGCTTGAATAAATCTGGAATTCTTAAACGATACAAATCCAGTTGGCCATTGGATTCTTTTCCACCCGAAGAAAAGTAAGCATAGTCTCCATTGGCAGGCAATGTGAAAAATATGTCAGATTGTGGAGTATTGATATTTTTGCCTAGGTTGGTTGGTTTTGACCATTTTGTCCAGCTGTCATCCAGCCTTCTACTCATAAAAATATCATCGCTTCCATATCCTGAAAAGCCATCTGAGCTAAAGAAAAGGGTTTTGTCGTCAGCACAAAGAAATGGAGCAGATTCATTTCCGACGCTGTTCAATACTTTACCCGTGTGAATGGGTTTACTCCATGAACTGTCTTCCTGTAAAAAGCTAACATAAAGGTCTGAACCATCGCCACCCAGAGCATCTTCTGCACGGATTGACATCAACATTACTTTTCTGTTTTGGCATAAATAATAATTGGCCTTTTTGTATTCATTGATGTACCCGTTAATTTTTAGAGCTTTTGGCTTTCCCCAACCTTGAGAGGTTATTGTCACCATAGAAACGCCTTCCTCCATGGTGTTTTTCTTATCTCCTTTATAGACATTCCCCAAAAGAACATTTTTACCATCCGGAGTAATGGAGCACATAAAATTTGGTTTATCATTGTTAATTGGCGACCCAAGGTTTTTGGCAATTCCCCATTCACCTTTGGAATCATCCCAGTCCGAAAACCAAATGTCTTCAGCATCATTTTTACCTCCCATGTTATTTGGGTCAAATTGTCTTCCAAAATAAAGTCGCTTACCATCCGGAGAAATGATTGGATTAACCTCATCGTATTGACTGTTAATTTTTTCTGTCAGCCTTTCGGTTGACACATTTGGATTAACTCTTTGGCTATCATTTATTTTAACTTCAATAGGAGTTTTCGTATCAGAAACTGCCACAAAATCAATGCTGTTAAATCCAGGGACCTTATCACAATCCAATTCAATTTTGATTGACTTTACTGGCCATGGTGTTTTCTCCTCCAGGAAAATATGGAGCAAACGGGAGTCCTGGCGGATGGGCTTTGGGGTAAATTGGTTTATCAGATGTTCTCTGCCGTTGGGTTCAATGGCAATAACTTTTGAAATGGAGCCAGGATTATAGCACTCACCAATGGCAATTTGTTCAATTTCAATTTCCTTCAGGAAGCTTACTGTAATATATTGAAGGCCTGTTTGCCTTTTTGGGCTCCATGCAAAAGGATTGTCCCCACCTACAGGCAACGCATTGGGTTCACCTAAAATTTGCTGACTTGAGTAAAGTTCATAACTATATTCTGAAGAAAAGGATACAACTTTATTCGCGTACAGAATTTCCTGATTTTGTGCTTTTAGTGAATAACCAACGGCTAATAAAAAAATAACTAGATTTTTTTTTTTTTTTTATTTTTAACCTGAAATAGGGCGGAAAGTTAAGGTTAGATTGGAATTTTTTTATTATTATTTAATAATACTTCCTTACTTATCAAGCGAATTTGAGTAAGATTAAGGCGTTTCGAAGTAAACCCTTGATCGGGCGCTTCTATTTTTCGAGGTTGCTTGTTTTAAAGTGATGGATGGAAACCCGATTCTGATTTCCTGAAAATCCGGATCTTTATGAGAAATTGAATTCAATTCTCCTCAAATTCTCCTTCCCATCTGGCTACAACCACGGAGGCAAGACAATTGCCAAGTACATTCACAGCTGTTCTTGCCATATCCATAATGGCATCTACTCCTAAAATTGCAGCAATGGGCCATTCTGGTAAACCAAAAGTGGCGGCTGTACCTGCAAGAATGACCAAGGAAGCCCTCGCTACACCAGCTACACCTTTACTCGTAAGCATTAAGGTTAAAACCATAAGAAGTTGCTGGCCAAAACTTAGGTCAATTCCTGCTGCCTGAGCCACAAAAACTGAGGCAAGAGAAAGGTATAATGTGGTTCCATCCAGGTTAAAAGTATAGCCTGTAGGTAAAACAAAACTCACAATTTTATCGGGGACACCCAATGCCCGCATGTTTTCCAATGCCTTGGGAAGAGCAGATTCTGAACTTGCAGTGGCAAAAGCAAGTGTTACAGGTTCTCTCACTGCCTTAAGAAATTTTATTATCGGTACTTTAGCCAACAGAGCTATCGGCAGCAGGACAAAAACCAGAAAAACGATCAAAGCACCATAAAGCGTAACAACCAATAAAAACAGGTTTTGAAGGACATCAAGCCCCAAACTTGCCACCGTATAAGCCACTGCCCCACCTACTGCCAAAGGTGCAAAAAGCATAACCAGGTCAGTAAATTTGAACATTACCTCAGAAAGAGATTCGGCAAATTTTAGTATTGGTAATCTGAATTTCTCTTTGGTTTTTGCCAATCCGATAGAGAAGAACAAACAAAAAATAACAATTTGGAGGACCTCACCATCGGCAATGGATTTGGCAATGTTTTCCGGAAAAATATGCAATAAAATTTCTGCTCCTGATTTTGGTGCAAGCTTTGGAACTTCAGAGGCCATGCCCGGGCTAACCAAAATCCCCTTTCCCGCCTGGGTTAGGTTTATGGCTGCCAGGCCAATAAACAAAGCAAAGGTGGTTACCACTTCAAAGTAAATAAGTGCTTTCAGACCTAATCTGCCTAGTTCTTTGATGTTGCTATGGCCTGCAATGCCTGTGATGAGTGTCCCCAGAAGTAAAGGTGCGATCACACACTTCACCAGTTTCATAAAGATTTTTGAAAGAACATTCAGGTTTTTTGCAATTTCGGGAAAATCATATCCAATGGCCATTCCGATGATCATGGAAACAAAAATCCAATGGCTTAAACTTGATTTTCGGATGGCAAATCCAATCCCAATGCCAACCACCAGGTATCGTATAAACATGCGAATTCCATCATCTGAATGCAGATAACCGGAAATTTGCATCCATTCCAGAAACAAATAAATAGAACCAGCCCCAAGTAAAACCCTTAATTTGGCTAAAGCGAGAATTGACTTCATGGGATAAACATCGTTTATTTTAAATGATTAACAACCAGGTTCCAGAGATCCAATTTTTAAATCCCTCGTAGTCAACACCAATTAATGTTTTGAAAGAAGGTTTTTTCAATAAGTCTGCCAGACTTGGCCGATGGTATAATTCAAGATTTTGAAATTTGTCATCAGGTTGATTCAATCGAACAGGAAAGCTGCATGACTCCTCACAAATCTCTTTTATAATACTGAATGGGATTCCTTCTCTCAATAGTTTTTGAACTACCTTTATATACATTTTCTGAAAGTTGATTTCAGGTAAATTTTTGAAAAAAGGGTAATCAAAAACAGAAAAATAGGATGGCATAAATAGACCATTTCCTTCGGCCAAGCCTTTAAAAACAGCATTTTCAAAACTCGAAAGTTGCTCTGGATTTGAAGTATTGTATAAAGTCATGACGATAAATGCCCTTTTCTTAGCTTAAAAAAATCAGCTATGGCTTTATTGATTTTTGCTCAATAAGTCAAATTTTCTGATTTTGATTGGTCTTAGACCTGGATTTTGAACACTAATCCATTCCTGGGTCTGGGGTAAATATGCCATGGATCTATCCTCATCATTTGTTGGGAAGAAATTGACGACATGACTTTTCGACTTATCTATATCCACCAAATCGATTGACCATTCCGGTGTGACCTTAAGCAAAGAATCACGTGTTCTTTTATCAAATGTTTTTAAATATCTTTCGAGATATAGCTTCTTAAATCCCAGTAAAAAACGGATTGCTGCCGTTGTATCATATTTTTGAACACCTTCCAAATTGAGGTTATTCCCGGAAAGTGTAAACTTGAAATTGTCAGTTGGCGATTTAAAATATTTAATTTCAACCGATTGAAGGGTTTGTGGCGAGCTGCTGAACAAGGTTTTATCCCGCCATTCATGCTCCATGATGTTATATCTTGGGGAAAGAAAACCCGTAAAACCACGAAGATGGCAAACATATGGGTCGCCTTCTTCAAATTTAAAGTAGGTTCCCAAATTCCCCGGAGCGTCATCTCCAACCAGATATGTTTTATAGATTGTGTTATCAACGGAAATTTCTACTTTTTTGAATCTGGTTTTAAAACTCTCATTGACCGTTTCTGCTTCGTTTTTTGCAACCGGCCTTTGCATTTCTACATTCCTGATGGTGGTCAGTAAAAGGTCCATTAGGTTAGGTGCAACCCTATATTTAGCGTTCATTTCCCAATAACCTTCCTTTTTCCTTGCAAGGTCAATTTTAGTTCCGTTTTCTCTTGTAATGGCAATTCTGGTAATGGAAGCAGTGTCAGGAATTGCAAAATTCAGGTCAAGTTTGTCCAGGGTATTCTTCTTTTGGTTTTGCTTCACGGTCCACCAGGCAGCCGAACCCAAAACAATGGCAACCAACAAAAACAATAAATTTCTATTCATTTATATGGATTTAAATCAGGCAATCCGATACTTTCTGTTTCTAAAAAAAAGTCGGAGAAACCCTAAAACGATGATAATAATTATAGGAAGTGCTATGTTAATGATTTGCCAAAGGACTTTTTGGGCATTTATCCTCGGAATATCCAGCGGCCTTAAGGCAATGGTTTTGTTTTTTGCAAGTATAACTCCTGTTTCATCAAGAAGATATGACAATGAATTCATGATGAAATCCTTATTGGCAAAGGTGGTTCCCAGAAATCTGTCATAACCTAGTGCAAAAAAGTCACCCGCTTTATTGGTGTCATTTTTGGCAAAATCGCCATCCCCCACAACAATGATTTTAGAAGGCTTATCCACCTCTTTAAACCCAAGTTTAGAAGAAGCCTCCGGAACCATTCGGTTTTGATACAAAGAAATGAAACTAGACTCTAAAAGATATGCAACTGGCAGCCTGCTTAGTTTATACTGCTCAGGCTGAGGATTTAAACGGGCTTCGTTAAATGACAACCTGACTGGCGATGCTACTATTTTTGAGTACTTCGATGAAAAAATTAAAGGTGTTTTTCTGATTTTCGGGTCCAGGGTTGTGTCAATGGTAGAAACAAATTTTCCATATAAAGCATCCATATTCCTGACAATCGGATGTTTTCCAAATTCATTCAGAACAGGATAAAATCTCCAGGGAACCAATTTTGTTTCTGGCTTATCGCCCACGATTCCAACCACCATTGGAATGGCCCCACAATTCAAATCCAGCAATAAATCCGGATTTAGTCTGATTCCCAGTTTGAAAAGAAAATCATCCAGATTGGTTTCGTAAGGAAAAGCCAGGCTGCCATCGGGTTTGATGCTGTCAATCTCTGCCCTGATTCCATCCAAAAGAAATATGGCTTTTCCGCCTTTGACAATAAACTGATCAAGTTTAAACTTTTCAAACTCCTCAATTTTTTGTTTTGGTTTGGCCATTATTATGGCATCATATTTCAAAAGAGAATCTGTTGTTTTGAGATTAACAGCATCAACCGAATAGTACTGCTTTAACGTTAACCCCAAATCCTGAATACTTTTGTCTGACAATTCTCCATGGCCGTTCAAAATTGCAATCCTCGATTTTTCAGCAGTTGCCGCCATTTTAATTCCATTTGCAATTTCAAATTCCAATCCTTCAACAGATTGGTTAAGTCGCTCTGCGGGTGAGGCAGCCTGATTTCCTTTCAAAAACTGAATGGGTATTATTTTGTCTTTTACCTTGATGATGGCCCCAGGGAAAATAATTTTCTGAACCTGTTCTGCCCCTTCTTTCACCATTAAATTGGTTGGCTGCAAACCTTGTTTCGCCAATTGCTGAAAAACGGAATTTCTTATTTTTATGTCACTTGAGGCGCCTGGATCTATAAAAACATAATCAATTTTATCTCCTGAGTAGGCCCTGAATTGCTCCAGCGTTTCTTTAATGGATTTTTGAAGTCTTTGAAATCCGGCTGGAAATTCTCCCTCCAGATACACTTCAATATAGATATTTGATTTAAGGTTTTTCATTATCTCTTTTGAAGCCTCAGAGATTGTATATCGCTTATCTTCAGTGAGATCTATCCTGAAAAAGAAACCACTTAAAATGATATTAGAGAAAACCAGAATGGCACCAAGAACCAAAAACTGGCTAATTTCCTGCGCTTTTAAATTTCTTTTTTTCATTTTACCAACGACGGGAGGTTAATACAAGCCTGGTTCCAAAAAGCATTGCCAAAGAAACGGATACCAGGTAAAAAACATCTCTGATATCAATTAAACCTTTTCCCAGGGCCTGATAATGAAAATCAAGGCCAAGGTATTGAAGAATGGAAGAAGATTCTGCCCAAACATTGATGGTGGAAATTGCACTGAATCCGGAATAAAAGAAATAACAAAAAAAGACAGATAATACGAAGGCAACCAGCTGGTTATCTGTAATGCTGCTTCCAAAAATGCCAACGGCAGAAAACACAGCGGCTAATAATAAAAGTCCGATGTATGAGCCTGAAACGCCAGCCGCATCAATATTTCCGGCAGGAGAACCTAAAATCCAAAGTGAACCAAAATAAACAAGGGTAGGAAGAAGGGCAATCAGCACCAGAAACCAGGCTGCCATAAATTTTCCTAAAATAATAGACCATTCACTCAAAGGTTTTGTCAGTAACCATTCCAGCGTACCAGATTTTTTTTCCTCAGCAAATGAGCGCATAGTTATTGCCGGAATTAAGAAAATAAAAACAAAAGGGATAAAACTGAAAAAGGCGCCCATTTCAGCAAATCCATAATTAAGGACACTACTTTCCGGAAAAACCCAAAAGAGCAAGCCGCTGGATACCAGGAATATAACAAGGACCAGATACCCTAAAAGTGAGTTCAGGAATTGATTGATTTCTTTTCTAAAAATTATCCACATCAGGGTAAAAGAAGTGGCGAAATTAGAGCCTTAATTGCCACAATCCCAAATTGGGTGTAAGTCTTAATCTGAAGTAGTAAAAAATTAGGAGAATGTACATTGTGTAAATGGGCTTGAAATGCTAGTTTTGCGGTCCGCATGGTCCCGTAGTTCAACGGATAGAATAGTTGTTTCCTAAACAATAGATATGAGTTCGATTCTCGTCGGGACCACAAGTTAGAATAAAGACCAGTCAGAAGTGGCTGGTTTTTTGTTTTTCTAATGGTCAGCAAACCAATCCAAAACCTGGTGTGGAGTCTATTGATAAATTGCCGAAACCATCTTCTACTATCAGTTCCAATAATTTTTGGCCTATATTTGTAAAAAATTCTTGGTTTTAGGAATGGCAATGCCTTCTATAAAACTCAGTGAAAATTAAGGATTTATACATGCCAAAAGAAAATGGTTATTTCCAATATTGTCTGGAACTGGTGGCAAAAAAAGCCCACAATGAGACAGTTTCCGAATGGACAGATGGAAATTTTATTTTGTTAAGCGAATCTATTTTTGTTGAAACCGGCTACAGGATACACCGCAATACACTAAAAATGTTGTATGGAAAATCATTTAGTTCGGATATCAAACCAGACCCTGAACTTCAAAATGCTTTTGCATCCTATCTCGGATTTGAAAACTGGAAAGATTTTACAAAAAATGCAGAATTGGAAAGTCTGACCGGGCCTCAATATTTTCAATCAGGTTCGGCTTTTCCTTTTTTAACAACCCCAATTCCCATGGCTTCAGAAATAAAAAATGAGGAACTGGGAAAACCTTCCTACCGTTGGTTGGCTGTGTTTTTTATGCTACTGATTATTTTGTGTGCCTTTTTTTATTGGAAATCCATAAAGAAAATCTCCTATTCAGATCAAACGAGCTGGAAATCTAAATACTTGTCTAACTCAGTTGACTAAGGGCGGGTTAACTCATAAATTTGTTTTACTCCTGTTTTTCTTCCCGAGTCTGGCTTAAAATTTAACAATTACAATAACGGTAGGCCAGAAAAAATGAGAACCGGAATTTTACATGCCATTGGGGCTTATATTTTTTGGGGATTATTTCCCGTTTTCTGGAAGCAATTGCATGGAGTGAACTCCCTTCAGGTGATTGCGCATAGAATCGTCTGGTCATTATTTTTCCTATTGATTGCCATTTTTCTAAGCTCAGATTTTACCAGATTCAAAGCAGAGGTTCTTCAAGGTCAAAAATTGCGGATTTACTTGCTGGCTTCTTTCCTCATTGGCTTCAATTGGGTTATTTATGTTTGGGGTGTTAATTCCGGGCACATTGTAGAAACCAGCCTTGGCTATTTTATAAACCCTGTTCTTAGTGTTTTGCTTGGTGTATTTTTCTTTAAAGAAAAACTAAGATTTAACCAATGGCTTTCGGTTGGCCTTGCTTTTGGAGGGGTTCTCTACCTTGCTCTGGCATTAAATTCATTTCCATGGATTGCGATTTCTTTGGCGGTTTCATTTTCATTGTATGGCCTGGTGAAAAAAATCGCCCCTTTAAATCCACTTTCCGGCCTCACTCTGGAAACCAGTCTTTTATTTATTCCTGCATTTGTTTTTTTGATATTCCTTGAATGGCAGGGGAGTGGTTCATTTATCCATGCGGGTTTTCAAACCAGCCTCTATTTGGTTCTGGCCGGCATGGTCACCATCCTTCCCTTGTTACTTTTCGCTTCGGCAGCCCAAAAAATTCCACTCAGTTTTGTCGGGATTTTTCAATACATCTCGCCCACCCTTCAGCTTTTGTGTGGCATCGTTATTTATAAAGAAGGATTTTCAGGAAGCCAGTTGCTTGGTTATGGGCTAATCTGGCTTGCTCTTTTGGTTTTAGCGATAGATGGTTTTGTATTTCATAAATCATCCAAATAAGAAACCCCCGGAAAGCTTTGAAATCAATAAAAAGCCAGAGGAAGAAAAGTCGATAACATAGGGTACGTCTTAGAAATTTGCCAAATGATAGAAAGTATATTGTAAAATACTTAAAAAAGATTGATTTGCACGCACTTACAATCATTTCCAAATATGAAACAACTCTATTTTTTAATAGCTCTTTCTTTTGCTATTTCGGTTTCCTCTTGTAAAAAGAACGGTATTGAACCTGAGAACCAGGTTGTTGTCGTACCTGAATCTACACGGCTTGCTGTTTATCCAAATTGGCCGGAGAGCTTCAATTCTGGTACAAAAACATCCTACACTGCAGCCAATGTAACTCTTACAACAGGTTCGTGGAACTTGAATGATGCAATTTTGGGGTCTTCTTCCAGTGATAGGAAAGTTGGTACACAATCGGTCAGAATTCAAAATTCAGGAACGATAACCATGAATTTTAACCTTAGTCTTGGCGCATCTGCGGTTTCCATTTCTCATGCAAAATATGGAACCGATGCCAATAGTACCTGGTCCTTGTGGTCTTCTACAAACAATGGAGTAAACTGGACGCAGGTAGGTTCAACCATTTCAACCACCTCAACTACGTTGCAGACCGCCAATTTCACCATTTCCATTTCCGGAGCCGTGAGATTTCAACTAAGAAAGCTTAGTGGAGGACGATTGAATATTGATAATTTCTCAATTAGTGACAATGACCTGAATGGTACTACCCGGGATGATAATCTTGCATTTGGAAATCCAAGCAGTGCTTTTACAAATGTCGGGGCTCCAAACAACTATTTGCTTTCAAAAGCTCAATATGCGCTTTCCTACAACAACAGCAGGGGGACAGCCAATTGGGTAAGCTGGCATTTAAGCTCAGCCTGGAAAGGTGCTGCCACCCGGTGCAATTGTTTCACCCAGGATGCGTCATTACCAACAAGTTTTTTCAGAGCAACTACTTCCAACTACACCAATTCCGGTTTTGACCGTGGCCACTTGTGCCCAAGTGAAGATAGAGACGGCAGTTCAACCGATAATGCGGCCACTTTTCTGATGACCAATATTATTCCACAGGCACCCATCAATAACCAGCAAACCTGGCAAAATTTTGAAGCGTATTGCCAGGGGCTTGCCACCTCAAATCAGGAGATGTATATTATTGCAGGAGGATATGGAACAGGCGGCTCCGGTTCTTTGGGAGGGGTAACCAATACCATCAACAATGGCACAATAACGGTACCCAACAGAGTTTGGAAAGTAGTAGTTATTTTGACCAATGGTTCAGATGATCTCACCAGAGTAAGCACTACGACCCGAGTGATAGCCATTGATACTCCAAATAATCAAACAGCCAATAGTCTGCCCTGGGGAAATTATAGAACAACAGTTGACGCCATTGAAGCTGCTACGGGCCTGGATCTTCTTTCAAATCTACCGGATGGCATTGAGGCGGGTCTGGAGTCTCAGGTCGATTCAGGACCTACCATATAAGATTCAGGATTTCATAAAAAAAGGCCTCCACCAGAGGCCTTTTTCTTTATATTCCAAATTGGCCAAAATGATGTTCCAGATGCTTCACCATCATATTATTCCATTCCTGGCTGGTTAGTTTCCCAAAAGAATGTGATTCTTTTCCTTCAAAACTCGCCGAACCTTCTTCTTGTGCCCTTTTCATGAAATTAATAAGTCTGTGTTTTTCATTTTCGAAATTTCTATGGTCAGAGATGATGAACTGAGGTGCCGTTCTGCTGTTTTTTGGGTACATTTTTTCATTAACCACGGAATTTTTGACAAAGGTTTTTAACATCAATTTCATTAAAAAACCTGGTTTTGGATGTTTATCCTCATAAAGCATTTCGTAGGTTACATTGCAATGGGCCAACATTTGAACTGCGGACATTTTGCCCCAAAGCGGCTGACTATCAGGTTTTAATTGATTTAACCGGTCTATGAAATTTTCAATTTCTATTTTGTTGAAAATGCTTTTCATTGTGTTTTTATTTGAAATCAAATCTAAGACTTAAGTCCTTACTTTTCAGGATTTGAATTCTTTTTTAAAATGGCGGATAGATTTTTCCCTTTTTCTCTTGAAACCGGAATTATAGTGCCATCCTCCATTTCAAGATTACCATCCACCTTAGTGATTTTTACAATTTTTTTGATTGAAACAAGGTGAGAATGATGAACCCGGAAAAAACCGGATGAAGCAAGCTGACTTTCAAAGTATCCCAGGTTTTTACTGGTAAAAATAGAACTACCAAAACTACCATGAACCCAGCTATAGTTTCTATCTGCCTCAATTCTGTAAATTTTACTGGCCAAAATATTTGCTTGTCCATCCGCAGTATTTATCTGAATTAACTTGTCCTCATCTTTTTTCTGGATTTTTATCACTCTTTCCAGACCCCTGACAAACACAGAAGGACTAATGGGTTTGATCAGATAGTCGGCAATTCCGAACTCAAAAGCTTTTAATGCATATTGAGGATGGGCAGACGTTATGATAACATCAAAAGTTTGGTTTTCAATTTTTGAAAATAAGTCAAACCCAAAACCGCTTCCCATTTCCAGGTCCAGAAAAACGAGATCGGGTTTTAAGGTATGCAGAAGCTCCATCAATCCCGGAATTCCTTCAGCCTCACCGATTATCTCTGCAAGATGATTTCCATACTTTTTAGTCAGACCCAGTAATAGTTTTCTGGCATGGGGTTCATCATCCACAATAATGCACTTAAGCTTCATTCTTCAATTCGGTTTACGATTAGACCGGGCTACAAATGGAAGTTAAATTTCACTGAAAGCCAAAATAAAGTTTAATTTTTGTTTAGAGTACATAATTTTTTTTAGAACCGATTTGATATTGAATTATATTGAAAAAACAAAAAATGCTGAATTTCTATTCGCGGAGGCCTGATTACCGATATTTTTTTACCAACTGATAACCAGAACCTACCAACTGATAATTGAATTCAAGTCTTTATAAGATTAAGCCCAATATTTAAAACCCAATCGAAGATTTCGTTTTGAACAATCGCATTCATCGGTATAAAGGCATTAAGTTAAAATGTTTGACTTGCATTTTAAAAATGCGGGTTTAAATACATAAAATACAAACGCTATTGAGGTTTAGCATTCTGAGGGTTGGTCTATTTGACTAACCCTTTGAATGTCTTAGAAGGTAAATATCCAAGCCCAGAAACGTCAATTTACTTCTAAGTCTCGATTTGAAAAAATCGGGGCTTTATTTAATGGGTCAGTTTCATTATCAGGTTGAACTCGAAATCAGTGACAGGAACCACTGAAATCCGGCTGTTTTTTATTAAGGCCATTCCTTTTAAATCCACATTTTCTTTGATTGCGGATAAAGTCAGCGTTTTGGGAAATTCTTCTTCAAATGCCACATCCACAACTACCCAGGCAGTTTCAGTTGTGGTTGGATCCTGATAGGCTTCTTTTACAACTTTTACTAAGCCTACAATTTCTTTGCCCTCATTGCTATGATAAAAAAGGCATAAATCACCAGTCTTCATGGCAGCCAGGTTGTTTCTTGCCTGGTAATTTCTAACCCCGTCCCAAAATGTGGAGCCCACAGATTTCATTTGAGAAAATGGAAATTTTTGAGGCTCTGATTTCATTAACCAATAATTCATTTTGAATATTTAATGTGTGGCAATTTTAGTGATTCGGGAACTGAAATTACAATATTTCCCTTTGCTTTTGCCTGGCAGGCAAGTCTTTCATTGGTTCGCAGTCTGCCAAGGGTTCTGAATTTCTCCTCAGCCTCAGTGAGTTGGCTTAAATTTTCAGCGCCATCTATTACTTCAAAGGCGCAGGTTGTGCACCTTCCTTTCTGTCCACAGGATTGCATCCAATCTATTCCTGCCTCCCCTAAATAAAAAATAATTGTCTTTTCTTCATTCTCTATCGCAATTTCTTGGCGATTTAGATTTTGGATTACTAATTTTACCTTTTCCAATTTTTCGAAAAATTTTCTGATGGATTATACTGTCAACCAACAAAATATACAAAAATACGCTGAACGTCTAACCAATGACCTTTGCCGGCAGTTTTTTATAAATAAAGCTTTTATCTCTGGTGCAGAAATTCTAACTTTTAATAGCGAAAACCAGCTTAACCTGCTTATCATAAAAAACATCTTTTTAAACTGGCAAAAAGAAGCCTTAAAGCTAAAAAGTCCTTATTTTGATTATGAAAACGAAGTCATAAAGCAATCACTAAAAAGCTTTATGGACAAACTCTCAAATCATATAAAAGTTTACCGATATGATTTTGAGCCAATTGTGCAGCGCTCAATTTCTGATTTTATTCTACTTGCGGCTGCCCCGCAGGAATTTTTTAAGAAAGAAACAGAATCACTGGCAGGACCCAAAATTTCAGTAGTTCTGTTAAAGGATTTTGCCAAGTACATCAAAATCAATCGTTTCGTTATAGATCAGGTGATTCGGGACATCGAAGCTTCCGGTTACACAGAGACATTTGGGGGTGAAACCATCCGTTTCGTTCTTAAAGCCATAAACGAAAATCCAGACAAAATTGAAAATCCTGATAAGGCCCTGAACGGCCTTTTTGAACAATTGCCAGCCGATGTGATTGAGTTTGTTTGTTTGCCTAAACCTTTGGTTACCAGACCCTCATTTCTGGATGATCCAAAAGTTGAAGCCATTGTTCAATCTCCGGTTTCTATTCCAGAACCTAAAGTGGATGTCGCAGCAGAAGTTCCGGCTTTTATTCCTGACCCAATTATGGAGGTTGAAAACCCGGTTTTGGTTGAAGAGCCTGAAAATATAGAGATTGAGGAGCCGGTTGCTGAGTTGGAATTCACCAACGAAGTTCAAGAGGAAGAACTCCCTGCTGTTTTGAATAATGATGTAGTTGAAACTGTTGAAGAATCTACAGCTCAGGAAACCGAAACCGACCAAAGTGAAGAAGAAGAAGTTGCATTTCAGAAAGTGGAGCCCATCATAAAAGCTGCAAAATCTAAAGTTACCAAGTCTGAAGCATTTGAAATGACCAAAGATCCGATTAACCTGAATGAAGCGCTTAGAATTTCAGAAGACAGGCAAATTTTGGCCCAGACTTTACAGGTTAAATCTGTCTCTGCTCCATTTAAAACTTTGGTGCCGATGCATTATCGGTTTACTTTTATCAATTCTCTTTTCGGCGGAAACCAACAAGCCTGGGCAGAAGCTGTTGACAAAATAGACCAAAGTCCGACCTATGAAGAAGCCATTTCTATGCTCAAGAATGAATTTGCAGAAAAGTTCATGTGGGATAAGGAGGAGGACAATGTCGCAATTCTTTTCAATTACGTTGAAAGGAAATTTTAATTTTTAGAATTTTAAAAACATTAAGTGAAAGAGTTTAAAGATATCGTGGCTCATGCCAAGGAGTATGGATTTATTTTCCCTAGTTCTGAAATTTATGATGGACTGCAAGCGGTTTATGATTATGGTCAAAATGGGGTCGAACTAAAAAATAACTTGAAACAAGCATGGTGGAAAGCCATGAACCAGCTGCATGATAATATCGTTGGGATTGATTCAGCAATATTTATGCACCCAACCATTTGGAAAGCCTCTGGCCACATCGATTCCTTCAACGATCCGATGATTGACAACAAGGACAGCAAAAAAAGATACAGGGCTGATAACCTTATTGAAGACCGGGCTTCTGAATATGAGGCAAAAGGAGATTTTACAAAATCGGAAACGCTGTTGGCAGAAATGAACCGGCTTTTAGAGGCTTCTGATTTGAAAGGTTTGCAGGAGTTGATCATCAGTGAAAATATTACCTGTCCGGTATCCAAGACTGCAAACTGGACAGAGGTCAGGCAATTTAACCTCATGTTTAGTACCCAGGTTGGGTCTGTGGCCGAAGACTCCACAACACTTTACCTGAGACCAGAAACAGCCCAGGGAATTTTTGTTAACTTTCTGAATGTTCAAAAAACAGGGAGAATGAAAGTCCCATTTGGCATTGCCCAAATCGGAAAAGCCTTTAGAAATGAAATAGTTGCCAGACAATTCATTTTTAGGATGAGGGAATTTGAACAAATGGAAATGCAGTATTTTGTGCGACCTGGAACAGAACTTCAATGGTATGAATATTGGAAAACCACCCGGTTTCGGTTTCACAAAGCTTTGGGTTTGCCGGAAGAGGATCTTAAATTTCATGTGCATGAAAAATTAGCCCACTATGCCAATGCCGCTGTAGATATCGAATATCGGTTCCCATTTGGGTTTAAGGAAATGGAAGGAATTCATTCCCGGACGGATTTCGATCTGAAAAGTCACCAGGAATATTCGAAAAAGAAGCAACAATATTTTGACAATGACCTCGACGAAAATGGAAAAGCATACGGAAATTATGTACCTTTCGTAGTGGAAACTTCCGTTGGCGCTGACCGTCTTTTCCTTGCGGTTCTTTGCAATGCTTTTACACAGGAATCTGTTCAGGATGGCGACCAGGTAAAAGATAGAACTTATCTTAACCTACATCCGGCCTTGGCTCCTGTCAAGGTTGCCATTTGCCCCATTGTAAAAAAAGATGGATTGGCCGAGTTGGGAACCAGGATTTATAAAGAACTGAAATCTGAGTTTATGGCAACCTATGATGAGAAAGATTCCATTGGCAAAAGATATACCAGGCAGGATTTAATTGGCACACCTTATTGTGTGGCTATAGATTATCAAACCATTGAGGATCAAACAGTCACCATAAGACATAGAAATTCTACCCAGCAGGAAAGAGTAACATTGGAAGAATTGAAAACCATTCTTAGAGAAACAACCTCTCTTTCTACCCTATTAAATTCCATGTAAAATGATTGACTGGCAATTGATTTTGGTATTTATTTCAGTATACATTTCAGTGATTTTCTTTTTAAGAAGACTAAGAAATGCCTGGAGCCCAGGTTCTAAATCAAAAGCCTGTGGTGGAAATTGTAGCTGCCAAACCAATCTGACCTAGAAATTAGCCACGAAAAGATATAGATTTTTATCCATTTGTTTCGCTTCAAAATTCTTGACCGGTATATTTTTAAGGAATTTCTCCGGTCATTTTTTTTTATAGTTCTCATGCTCACACTGGTCATTTGCATGATCGATGTGGTGGAAAAAAACGATGATTTTATAAAAACCAAACCAGGCCTTTACAAGGTTTTGTTTGAGTATTATGCCAATTTTTTTCCTTATGTAGCCAATATGTTAAGTCCTATAACGGTATTTATCGCTACCGTTTTTATGACTTCAAGATTGGCTGCCCGGACAGAAATCATTGCCATTTTAGGTTCGGGCGTAAGCTTCTTGCGACTTCTTGTACCCTATCTGGTGGGTTCTGGTTTGGTTGCTATAGGCACCTATTTTCTTATCGGTTATACCATTCCTGATGCAAACAGGGAAAGGCAGGCTTTCGAATTGGTTTATGTTAAAAATCCATTTCATTTTGATGGAAGAAACACCCATATAAAAATTAGTCCAAGCGCTTATTTTTATATTCAATCCTACAACAATGAAATCCATGAAGGCTACAACTGTACCATTGAGGAAATAAATAATACCCTCATCCTCAAGAAAATAAAGGCCGAAAAATTCATTTGGAAAGATTCAGTAAAAAAATGGAGGCTTGAGAATGTCCGGATTTTTGATTTTAAATCCAAACCCAATTCAGTCAGATATGTCAGGAGCATTGATACTGTAATTTCCCTAAAGCCCAAAGACTTTGAAAGTCAATACATGAAGTATGAAACCTTAAACAATACCGATTTAAGGAACTATCTTAAAGAATTGAAATCTCGTGGTGCTGACA
Organism: Cytophagaceae bacterium; assembly: GCA_027485575.1. GTDB lineage: Bacteria > Bacteroidota > Bacteroidia > Cytophagales > Flexibacteraceae > CAMDMI01. The sequence continues at coordinate 6,213 of JAIXQU010000072.1, read as the reverse complement.
ATACCGCAACCTATGAAGTTGAACAATACCTGAGGATAACCTATCCTTTCGCCATTGTTATTCTGACCTTAATCGGTGTTATTTTATCTGCAAGAAAATCAAGAGAAGGGGCTGGTTTCCAAATTGCTATGGGATTTGTTTTGGCATTTATATATATTATTTTTTACATCACCAGCCGAACCATTGCCCAGGCGGGCTCCATGAATCCCCTTCTGGCTTGCTGGCTCCCCAATATTGTTTTCACATTTATTGGATTAGGGCTTTATAAATCTGTCCCCAAATAACCAATGGAAAAACCTGGGATAAAAGATTATCTTTTACTTCATCTCATCATTATTTTTTGGGGATTTACTTCAGTTTTAGGGGTCCTGAGTAAATTGGAAGCCCCATACCTTGTTGTTTACCGGACCGGTTTAAGCTTTGTAACCTTATTGGTTTTCATCTATTTCAGGTATAAAACAGGCCGTCGACCAGATTTTTTGAGTTCAGATGGTTTGGCTATCATTTTTGCAGGGATATTAACTGCATTTCACTGGACTACCTTTTTTGCCTCAGCCCAATTGAGCAATGTAAGCACCTGCCTTGCCGGAATGTCAACCACAGCCCTGTGGACCAGTTTACTAGAGCCTGTTTTTACCAAAAAACGTTTTGAATGGAAAGAAATTGTCCTTGCCATTTTTGTGAGCATCGGACTTATTTTGATTTTTAAATCCGATTTTAGTATGGCATTTGGTTTGGGCATAAGCTTGATATCTGCCTTGGCTTGCTCCGGATTTTCCATTATTAACCGGCAGTTGGTAAAAAATCACAAACCACTGATCATTACGACCTGGGAAATGGGTTTTGCTTTTGTTTTCAGCCTTTTGTTTATTCCCTTTTTGTTGTCCATGGGCTTATTGAAACAAAAATCCTTTGCATTGCCCCAAGGCTGGGATTGGTTAAATATTTTATTCCTTGCCTGGGTTTGTACTGTTTTTGCTTATACCGTTTCCATAGAATTGATGAAAAAGTTTTCAGCTTTTGCTATTAATTTAACTGTAAATCTGGAGCCCGTGTATGGCATTTTTCTTGGTTTGTTAATTTTTGGACAAAAGGAAAAAATGGAGCCTTTGTTTTATGTTGGGTTGTTTATGATTCTTTCCGGTGTTTTTCTTTTTCCATTTTTAAATAGATTAAAGATTCCTTTTGGCTCTAAAAGCTATTAGAATCTTCGAAATTCTGCGGATTTCCGGAGGTAACCTAACCCAATGGTTTCTAACTGAATTTTTCAATTAGGTTATTTACTGGTCCGGGTGTTTTGCAGCCCATTAAAAATTGCCAGCCAAACAGGGATTTCCGCCAAACATCATATTGTAAAAATCCTTCCCACAAAAAATAGGAATATTTGATTTTATAATCCTTTCCTATGAAATTCAATATTGTTTACCTCGCCATATGTTTTTTAGGTTGCAGCATTCAACCCGGTTCTGCAGAAATTTTTAAAATGAATGTTTCTGATTTCGAATCCATCAATCTGAAAATTCCTGCAGATGTTGTTTGGGTTGGAAGTGAAAGCCCTTCTTGTGTGATTGAATGCTCAATTGAGGCAGAAAAAAAGATTGAAGTAATTGTGGAAGGCAAGTCGCTGATTATCAAATCCAGAGAAAATAACTGGAGGTTCTGGGAAAGTTGGGATGATAAAAATGGAAAAATAACCATAAAAATTTCCAGCCTTAGATTGAGCAAGGCATCAATCAATGGGTCAGGCGATTTGCTAATGAAAAGCGTAAACAATGGTCCAAACTTTGAATATCAGATCAATGGAAGCGGAGATTTGAAGGCAAAGGTTTCGGCAGGAAAATGTCGGGGATCCATCAACGGTTCAGGAGATGTGCAGATAGAAGGAAAAGCCAATACCTATGATTTAGAGATCAACGGTTCCGGAGATGTAAAAGCATTTAATTTTGAATGTAAAGAGGTTGATATACAGATAGCTGGCTCTGGCAATGCCCAGGTAAACGCAACCGAGGCGCTCAATGTCAACATTGCAGGTTCTGGTGATGTGAGTTATAAAGGCGATCCAAAAAAGGTGAATCAAAAAATTGCCGGTTCTGGCGAAATCAGAAAATCCTAGTCTGGTTTTTTCAAATAATAGTACCTTGCCTCCTTAAATTTACCATTAATTGATGCAAGTAGAAGTAAATAAGGTAGTTAGTGTTACATATGCCTTAGAAGTAAATGATGGTGGCAGCAGCCCCAAAGTATTTGTAGAAAAGGCGGAAGCCAACAATCCACTAACCTTTTTATTTGGTGCAGGAGGTATGATCGAAGGATTTGAAATTGCACTTGAAGGCTTACGGGCTGGGGATCTTTTTGATTTTTCTGTTGACCCGGAACAAGGATATGGAACCAGTTCGGACGATGATGTTGTCGAACTTCCTTTTTCTGTCTTTGAGGCTGAAGCGGCAAAACATCCGGAACTACTCACTGTCGGAAACATAATTCCAATGAATGATGGCAGTGGAAATCAATTTGAAGGAAAAATCAAAGCTGTAGGTTTGGACACTGTAACCATGGATTTCAACCATCCTTTTGCTGGCAAGACACTTCATTTTAAAGGAAAAGTAGAATTGCTCAGGGATGCCAGTGCAGAAGAAATAGCCCATGGCCATGTACACGGGCCAGGTGGCCACCACCACTAGAAGAAAATTGATGGGCTTTTTTAGCCCATTTTTTTTGCCTTTTAAAAATTTATCTGTCCCATTTATCCAAAAAAGTAAAACTTCAAGCTTTTAAAGATTTGAATAACAAATAAGGCAATTAGTTTTGCACATCTATTAAAATTACCATTCAAAAATACAGAATGATTAAATCTACGAAATGGGCAATTGCCCTATTATTTATTTTGGGCTTAATAAAGCCTATGATTGCCGATGAGGGCATGTGGCTCCCTCTCCATATTGCCAGAATGAACATCGGCGACATGCAAAAGGCCGGTTGTAAATTAACCGCAGAACAAATTTATAGTGTTAACAATTCAAGCCTGAAAGATGCGATTGTTTCTTTCGGTGGTTTTTGCACTGGCGAAATCATTTCCGGTGAAGGGCTTATTTTAACCAACCACCACTGCGGTTATGGTTCCATTCAATCACATTCATCCGTTGAGAAAAACATTCTTAAGGATGGTTTCTGGGCATATAAAAAAGAAGAGGAGCTTCCAAATCCAGATCTTTTTGTCCGTTTTCTTTTGAGAATGGAGGATGTTTCAGCCAGGGTTCTTGCAAAATTGAATGATGGAATGCCGGAAGCAGAACGACAAAAAGCTGCAATGGCCGAACTTCAGGCCATTAAAGCCGAAGCCACGAAAGGTACGGATCTCTATGCCGAAGCGAAGTCATTTTTTGATGGCAATGAATACTACCTTATGGTTTATGAAACCTATCGTGATGTCAGATTGGTGGGTACACCACCGGAATCGGTTGGGAAATTTGGAGGAGATACAGACAACTGGATGTGGCCAAGACACACGGGAGATTTTTCTCTTTTCAGGGTATATGCCGGAAAAGACGGAAAACCAGCTGCCTACAGCAAAGACAATGTTCCGTTGAAGCCAAGACATTTTTTGCCGGTATCTACTTCCGGAGTGAAGGAAGGAGATTTTAACATGGTTTTTGGATTTCCTGGCCGGACCAATCGTTTTTTAAGTTCCTATGGCGTAAAACTTGCTTTGGATATTTCAAATCCATCGATTGTGGCCATCAGGGATCAAAAGCTGAAATTGATGAAGGAAGGCATGGATGCTGATGTAGCCGTTCGAATTAAATATGCTTCCAAATATGCCCAGATAGCCAACTATTGGAAATACTTTATAGGGCAAAGTCAGGGTTTGAACCGACTGGATGTAGTGGATAAAAAATTGGCAGAAGAAACGGCATTTCAACAGTGGGCAGATGCAGACCCAACCCGTAAAGCAAAATATGGAAAGGTGCTTGCTGAGATGGGAGCGGTATTTGAAAAACAGAGAAAATACAGAAAATCTGCGGTTTATCTGCAGGAGGCTGTTTTAGGTTCCGAGGTTATTCAATTGGCCTTAAGTTTTGATGCCTTTGCAAAAATGTTGAAACCAGCAGATGGAAAGCCAGCAAATGCTGAGGAAATTGCCAAATTTTCAGCTGAGTTGAAAGCTGGTTTGGCAGAGCACTTTAAAGATTTTGATTTTGTCACAGATAAGAAAATTTTTGCGGCCACTATGAAAATGTTTAAGAAAGATGTAGTTGAAGATCAACAGCCTGAATTTCTGAAAACAGTATTTGCCAAAAAATATAAAGGAGACATTGACAAATGGACAGAAGACGTTTTTGCCAAATCAATGTTTACTTCCCAAGCTAATATTGAGGCATTTCTAGCCAAACCAGACATTAAAGTTCTGGAAAAAGACCCTGGTTATGAAGCGGCCACAGCCTTTTACAATAATTTCAGAAACAACATTCAACCACAAACCATGCCTTTGGATATAGAGCTTGCCCGCTGCAACAGGCTTTATGTAGATGGAACTATGCAAATGTTGAAAGATAAAAAAACATTTTATCCCAATGCGAATAGTACACTTAGGCTTACCTATGGAAAGGTTGGTGCTTATAAACCAAAAGATGCTACTTTTTATGATTTCAAAACAACATTGGATGGAATCATAGAAAAAGAAGATCCTTCGGTAGATGAGTTTATAGTGCCAGAAAAACTGAAAGAAATTTACCAAAAAAAGGATTTTGGCCGATGGGCTGAAAACGGAACTGTTCCTGTTGGGTTTATTGGCAACACGGATATTACAGGTGGAAATTCCGGTAGTCCGGTAATCAATGGCAATGGAGAATTGGTTGGCCTTGCATTTGATGGAAACTGGGAGGCAATGAGTGGAGATATCGCTTTTGAGCCCACTTTCCAACGAACGATCAGCTGCGATATTCGATTTGTGCTGTTGATGATTGACAAATATGCCAACGCTCAAAACCTAATTAATGAAATGAAACTGGTACAAACCATGCCGGAACCACCACCCGTTCCTGTTTCAGTGATTGAGGAAAAAATGGCTCCTGTGGTGTCAGAACCAATCAAGAAGCCAATTATGCCAAAAGGTAAAATGGGGGTAAAAAAACCTTCTGCAGTTAAGTCTTAAGGATAGTTTAAATTTTAAAAAAAGGGCTTCGAAAGAAGCCCTTTTTTGTTTTCAATGTGAAGATTTGAAGCCGCTTCAACAAGGGCATCAGGAATCTGTTTAAAATCAATTTACCAATTGTAGATAAGGCTTTTATATTTTATAATTCAGAAGGAAAAACTTGAAATTTTAGCTCAAAAACAGACAAACAAAAATCTGAATATTGTAAATACAGAAAAGTTAAACCAATTAAAATCTACTATGACCTCCTTCGAAAAGCATGAAGAACTGAAGAATAAGATAATGCGTGGGTTGGAATTAACCGATGAAAGGCTTTTGGAGTTCAAAAAACAAAAGAATAGTCCTTTGGTCGTTTTGAGGAGAAATAAAATTGTAAAAATTAACCCTTAAAATTTATAAAAAAAGCCCCGCCAAAAGGCAAGGGCTTTTCAAACCATAATCCCCAAAATTAAAACCTAACCTGCCAAAATCTGCGCTTTCCTTGCCTGTCCACCGGCTTCAAATTCTATGGCTGCGGCCAGAAGTGCAGCCGTTTTTGCCTGGCTGTATTCTTTTCTCAGCAAAGTTTCTTCACCGGAGGTTTCGTTTCCCAGCTGCATTTCAGAGAGTTTGGCGTCTATTTTTTCAAATTTGACCACCTCTTCTTTGTGTGCAGGGCTGCCCACTGTTAATGTTGCCAGTCTTGCGCCTGACTCATCAAACTCCCGCTGGGTGTCGGCCATTTCCTGCACTTGTTCCGAAATATTCTCTGCCGAATTTTCGTTTTGTACTTCTGCGGAAGTTTTTCGTGCACCATAGGTGCGGATGTCCCGCTGTGCCAATTTGATCAGATTCTCCACCTTGGAGAGCTCTGAAATTTTTATCCAGTTGTAATTTATAGCTGTACGTTTTTTATTTTCCTCATTAACTGGCTTTGAAAAAAAATATTTTGATTTTTTTTGAAAGGTTTTTCCTCTTGGTTTTGAAAGTGATTCAAAGTCCATGAATTTCAATAATTTACGTCATTGCGGGGTAATTGATTTTTTTTTTTAGGGTTTAAAAAATAATTTTCACGAACCATC
>JAIXQU010000140.1 GCA_027485575.1 Cytophagaceae bacterium | reverse complement strand
GCAGTTCCTTCGCAAGGAGATGAAAGGGACAAGGATGTAGCCAACTCAATAATGTATGCGGCAAACAACGGAGCAAAAATCATAAATATGAGTTTTGCAAAAAATATGAGCCCTTTTAAAACAGAAATAGACGCTGCTATCCAATACGCTGAACAAAAAGGAGTTTTAATGATAAATGCCTCAGGAAACAGCGCTTCCAATACGGATTCTATTCCATTTTATCCGGTAAGCCTGTTTAACAATGGCAAAAAATGCTCAACCTGGATTGAGGTTGGAAATTCAACCCATGCAGCAAATGAAGATTTAGTGGCCCCAACTTCGAACTTTGGCCAAAAGACAGTTGACCTTTTTGCCCCCGGAACCTCCATATTTTCTACTACACCTGGAAATACGTATGAATCGTTTTCTGGAACGAGTATGGCCGCCCCGATGGTAACAGGTGTGGCAGCTTTAATCTGGTCTTATTTTCCAGCACTTACTGCGGTCCAATTAAAATCAATTTTAATGGAATCTGTTTATATACCAGCAGTTAAGCAGGTAAACATGCCAGGCGGAAATGGCCTTGTTCCGTTTTCGCATCTTTCCAAAACAGGTGGAATTTTGAATGCAAAAAAAGCAATATTCGCTGCTGAGAAAGCCACTAAAAAGAAAAAGACCTGAAAAACAGGCCTTTACTTTTTATCCTTTCGGACTAAGTTTTATAATGGGAATGATCATTTCTTCGAGAGAAATTCCGCCATGCTGGAATGTATCCTTATAGAAATTGACATAATAATTAAAGTTGTTGGGGTAGGCAAAGAAATTGTCATTGGTTGCAAAAACATATGCTGTTGAAACATTTGGCTTTGGCAAAAACAACCTCTCCGGCTTTCTACTTAGCATTACTTCCTTGCCATCATCAAATCCGAGATTTTTACCGGCCTTGTATCTCAAATTGCTGTTCACATTTTTATCTCCAACAATTTTAAATGCTTTTTTAACTTTAACTGTCCCATGGTCGGTTGTCAACACAACCTGAAAACCAGACTCAGAAATCTTTTTCAAAAGATCCAAAAGGGGTGAATGGTTAAACCAGGACTTGGTAATACTTCTGTAAGCTGATTCATCAGGAGCCAATTCTCTTACCATCTGGCTATCAGTTCGAGCATGAGAAAGCGCGTCAACAAAATTATAAACAACTACGTTCAAAGAGTTATTTTTGAGGTTGTTGAACTTTTCTACAAGTTCTTTTCCCTGCTGTGCAGTGAGAATTTTGTTATAGCTCATCTTCATCTGACCCACACCCGCTTTTTGCATTTGCCTGGTTAAAAACTCCTCTTCATGCATGTTTTTGCCTTCATCCTCATCATCGCCTACCCAAAGATTGGGATGGTACTTTTCCATCTCTGAAGGCATCATTCCTGAAAAAATTGCATTTCTGGCAAAGGCTGTGGCCGTTGGGAGAATGGCATAATAAGACTCTTCCTCATCGATATTGAACATCTCAGAAATTGCAGGCTGCAATACTTTCCATTGATCAAACCGCAGGTTATCGACCAAAATAAAAAACAAAGGCTTGGTTGGAGAAAGTAGTGGAAATACTTTTTTCTTCATCAATTGATGGCTCATCAAAGGCTTTTCAATTTTTGGATCGTTCAACCAATCCTCATAATTGTCGGAAATAAATTCAGAAAAATTAGAATTTGCCTCATCTTTCTGCATGTATATCACCTCCGACATGCTTTTATTTTCGGTATTATCAATTTCTAACTCCCAATAAATAAGCTTTTTATAAATATCTGCCCATTCTTCATGTCCTAATCGGTCGTTATAAGTCATTGCCAGATTTCTAAAATCCTGCTGATAACTCATATTGGTTTTTTCAGTGATAAGCCTTTTGTTGTCAAGCAGTTTTTTTACTGAAAGTAAAATCTGGTTTGGATTCAAGGGTTTGATTAGATAGTCAGCAATTTTTGCCCCAATCGCATCTTCCATGATATGCTCCTCTTCACTTTTGGTTATCATCACAACGGGAAGCGATGGCTTACTGGCTTTAATTTGAGCCAATGCCTCAAGACCTGTTAAACCAGGCATGTTTTCATCCAAAAACACAATATCAAAATATTGAGAATTGGCTTTTTCAACGGCTTCTAATCCATTATTAACAGCCGTAATTTCATATCCTTTACCTGTAAGAAAAAGAATATGTGGTTTAAGCAAATCGATTTCATCGTCTGCCCATAAGATTTGAGGTTTTTGCATAAGAGATTGTGCCAGTAAAATTTAAAGTAATAAAATATTGGGTAGAAATGTTTCCGGTAGTTTCTGGCTTTTTTAGATTCCCAAAGGTGAACTAATACATTTTAAGACCAAAATGAAGATTTGCCTAAAACGGTACAACAAGGATAAATGGAAATTTTGAAGAAATAAAAGGCAACTAACTTTAATCATTATGATTTCAATTTTCTTTCCTTGAATTCATGATAACGCCTTTCACCGAGAAAAATTTTAAGAATTTTATTTCCTGTTTGCCATTTCCAGTACTTCAAAATGCTATTATATCTGAAATAGAGGGCTTTAGCCAGACCAAAATATTTTCTATTAATCTCAAAAGACTCCTTCAAAACTTGTATTCCATCGCTTGCACCTCCATATCTTTTGTAAGAAACAAAGCAATTCATATGTTTAAAAACAGCACCTGCACTTTTTAATCGCATGAATACATCAAAATCTGCAGCCAATTTATATTGCAAATCAAATTTGATTTTTTTGTGGATTTCTGTCCTTACAAATAAACTACGATGGTCAATGCTGGGCGATTGCCCTAAATTAAGGTGATTGGTAAAATATGGGGAAAGCTTCAAAGGCGAGGCCTGAATTACGGAATAGGAATTACCATAAAAAACATCAGCATAAACCTCTTTGGATTTTATTATCAGATTTTGAATTGCATCATCAAGATACCAATCGTCGGCATTTTTAAAACCTATCCATTCTCCTCTGGCCAACTCGAGACCTTTATTCATAGCATCATAAATTCCCTTATCCGGTTCAGAAATCCAAAAGTCAATTTTAGCTTCTCTTGCCTTGATAATGGATAGCGTGTTGTCTGTTGAGCCACCATCAACAACTAATAGTTCGACGTTTGGATAGGATTGATTAATAATACTATCAAGCGCCTGAGCGAGGAACTCCTGCGCATTGAAGGTGACCGTTACGACTGAGACCAAAGGGAGATCCTTTGAGGATTGCTTAAAAGAATCTTGTAACCAAAGGCCTCCGGAAATCATAAAAAAAGAGAAGGGCATTTAGCCCTTCTCAGAAAATATTGTCCTAAAAAAACTATGGAATAAACCTAAACTGAACCCTTCTATTGGTTTGCCTTGCCTCTTCAGAGGTATTATTAACAATAGGCTTTTCAAATGCATTTCCTTTGGTTTCAACCCGACTGGCCGGTACTCCTTTTGAAATCAAATATTTCTTAACATTCTCTGCCCTTGCCTTTGAAATCATTTCATTTCCCTCTTTGGTTCCCAAATCACAAGTAAAACCATTGACTTCCAATTTAAGCTTTGGTCGGCTCTTCATTATTTTAGCAACCTTACTTAATTGTGCCTTGGTTAGGTCATCAATTTCTATTCCTCCCTTTCCATATCTTGGTTGCTTCTTAAATACGTCCTTTTGCTTTTTGGTTAAGGCCAAGGCTGTTCCCTTATAAGGATCCTCACCTAAGTCTTCATCAGAAGTCACAACCTTCGATAGTTTAGCCAACATTTCAGGACTCAGATTTGACTTTAACCTAGATTTAACTGCCTTTCTGGAGCCAGAAGAATTAGAGGCACCCGATTTTTTCGAGCCTGTTTTCCCTGCTTTCTTAGACCCTGCTTTTGCAGCCTTATCCTTAGGTTTGGTTGGCTCAGCGGCAGGTTTTTCAACTTCTTTAGGTTTTGCTTCCACCAACGGCTGATCAACTTTCTTCTCGGTTACCGTAGGATCAACAGCAGGCTTGTTTTCTTTACCTTCTTTTCCATCTTCAGGTTTTGCTTCAGGCTCAGGAGTAATTTCTGTAGGTGGTGGCGTAACTTTTTTAGGATCCTTTAATTTGCCACCCCCTGAACCACCAAGTCCTGGTTCACCCGATGCGTTAATATCTGAAGACCCTTTCTTTACTTTTCCAAGATACTTTCTAAAACCAATAATAAATTCAGGCGCTCCCATACTATTATTGGCATCAGCTAAAGTGGATGCAAGAAAATCATAACTAAATCCGAGAGCCCAATCTTTTTGGTTAATTTCCAAAGCAGTAACAACCGCATTTCTTGTGGAATACCAAAGTCCAAGACCCACAGTTCCTTTTCCAATAAAACCCATTTTGTCTGCTACCTTGTAGTAAAAATAAGAACCAATATTGGTCTGGTTCAGATTTCTGGCCTGAATGTGTCTGATAGTAGGTTTGATTATTGCTTGCTGGTTTTCATAGGCAACCAATGAGCCTTGAACATTCCAGTTTATTGGATTACTAAAAGACTTTGTATTCAAGGAAACATTGGGCTGAGTCAGGTTATTGGCGGCCACAGAAAGAACCAAAAATGGATTTCCTCTAGAATCTTCGCTCACATACGTCGCTCCAGTGTTAATAGTGAAAAAAGTCTTTCTTTCTGTGTTTTGAATATTTTCATTGATATCCAGACTTTGGTCAAAAGAACCTTGGAAATCATCCCATTGACTTCCGGAATTCAATTTAGAGAAATCAACCCTCCTTTGATATAAACCAGGTTGAATACCAAATGAAATCCAATCCGTTTTGCTTAAGTGGGCTATGTGTGCATAAGTAAGGGAGAATCCAGTAGTAGCCAAAATTCCGCTAAAACCTGTCCTATCCGTAAGAATCTGAATTCCACCGGCACCAAACTTCTTAAATAAATCCCTTCCCACTTCCTGATAAAATGGCATTTGGGCAGAAACCACTGGTGTAGAATAATTCGACCCCTTACCCCCAAATTGGTTTCGATATCCAACGTCTATTTTCAATTCCTCAGTCAATGAAACCAGTGATGGATTATTCAACATTGGTGTAAGTTGATATTGGGAATAGTATAATTGTTGAGCCTGAGAACTTAAAGAAAGAACCACAAGGCCTAAAAACATTATCTTTTTCAAAGCTTTTAATTGATTAAATGTCATTTTCTTAAAGGTAAATGGTGGTTATTAATTCATTAAAATTACTGCGCCTGACTTTTTACCACCCCTTACTTTGAGGTCTTCTCCAGTAGTAGATTTCCCAGTTAAAGACCATATATATGATTCCTGGCCTAATTCTTTGCCTTTGTAGGTTCCGTCCCATCCTTTGACTGTGTCAACAGACTCAGAAGTTTCAACGATATCCTCTACTTTATTGGTTTCATAAATGAGGTTGCCCAACCTATCCCAAATCTTGAACTCAATGGATTGAACACCGAAACCGTACACTTTAAATCTATCGTTTTTACCATCCTTATTTGGACTGAACAAGTTCGGAACATATACCTCACTACTCACTCTAATTAAAACTGAATCAGTGGCTTTGCAACCATTTGAATCTGTAAGAACAACAAAATATTCAGCAGTTCTCTGAGGTGAAATCAATTGAACTGGCGATGTAGTTGTAAATTCTAATACACCTTCTTTATACCACTCATAACTCCTGGTGTTTACTGGAAAATTGATGGCGGTAAGTTCTACATCTTCTCCCAGAACTATGGCTGTATCTTTTAGCAAACCGACACTTGGAAGCGGATCTATAATTACCTGAACCGGCCCGGCAGTGTTTTTACATCCTTTTGCATCCGTAACCTCAAGGGTAACTGCCGGAACTGAGGATTTAAAAACTATTCTTTGGGCAGCAGCAGGTGCTCCGACTGACCATCTGTTTCCAGTTGGAAAATTCGAATTCAAAATTACAGAATCCCCTAAACATACTCTTAAATCATTGTTATCTGCGGTTATGACTGGAATTGGTAAAAGATTTCTGGTTACTGTAAGTGGGTCAGAAATACTTGTGCAACCATCTAAATTTGCTGTTGCGGTTACAGTTGCTGTATTATTAACTGTAATCTGAGGACCGGTAAGACTGTTATTCCAACTATAAGTTACCCCCGCCCCTTGATTGGTAACGGTTATTGTAACAGATGCTCCTTCACAAAATTCAGCAGCTGAACTTGAAATTAAGGGGTTTGCCGGAAGTGGTTTAAGATTTATATTGATGGCGTTTGAAGGGTCGCTCAAACATCCTTCCGTATTTGATACAACCACACTGTAATTCCCCGAAGTAGAAACCTGAATATCTTGAGATGTTTGACCACCTGGAGACCAAACATAAGTTGATCCGACCGAAGAAGATATAGTTGCACTTTGTCCAGGACAAATCGAGTTACTTCCTGAAGTCAAAGTTGCAACAGGGGTCGCAGGTTTTGGATTGACCACCGCAGTAACAGCAGCTGAACCTGGAGAAGTACATCCATTTGAATCCACGAGTAAAGTAACTGTAAATGAACCCGGATTACTTAAAGTCAACGTTGGCGTTTGAACATTTCCTGGCTGCCATGTATATGTGTTGGTTGCCGTAAAAGGATTTGCCTGAAGTTGAATATTTGTCCCCTGACAGACAGTAAAAGAACCGTTTAAAGCAACAATAGCGGGTGATACCGGAGCCTTTCGTAAAGTGCCAATAAAAGGATCTGAAACATTTTTACATCCATTGACATCTGTAATGTTAACGATAGCAGTATATATTCCTGGGTCTGTAATTGAAACCGTATTTGAAGTTGGATTTGGAGTAATACTGGTAATACTCCAATTGTAAGTAAATCCTGCGGCGGTTTCAAAAACGAGGGTTCCTGGTTGACAAATATTTGCATTAGGAGAAGTAACAACAGGTTTTACCGGATTAGGATTAATAGTTGCAGATACCGATGTTGATGTATCTGAACAGCCACTGGTATTCGTAACTATTACTGAATAGGAACCAGAAGCCTTTACAAAGAAATTCCGAGATGTTACTGCTGGAACCTGATTCAACCAGCTGTAAGTAAGACCTGCCGGATTGGCTGTCAGTTCAATGGAATCACCCTCACATCTTGTCAAAGAACCCGTCACGGTAATAGGTTCGGCAACCGGATTTGGACTTACGGTTACGTTTCTCACAGCAGATGTGTTTTTACATCCGTTGTTATCAAAAATCCGGACCCTGTATGAACCTGGCGTAGTCACATTTATGTTTTGGGTAGTCTGACCTCCGGGAAGCCAAACATAGGTCGCAGATAATGAAGAGGTTAATACAGAAGTTTCACCTGAACAAAGGGCAGAGTCGCCAGTTATTACAGGGCGGGCTGGCAATCCAAAAACTTTAATGCTATCTGGATTTGGATCCCCTGTTATTTCCGGAGCAGAAGATTGAACTCTTATTCTATAATTCAGGCCAAGAGGTGTAGAAGCTGGAATGACACCAATAATTGTATCTGAAGTGCTTCCGGATAGGGACCCAATTATGGTTCCCCCATTTATCGGAAATGTTCCATCTGGATTTGAAAGAAATGCATTAAATACGTTTCCTGGTATAATGGCGGTGCCAGTTACAGTAAATGGAATTTTTAAACTATCCCCCAAGCAATATTTACCTGAAAACCCTGGTCCGATTTTAATAATGGATTGGGTTACAATGGAAGTAAGATTAAAATTGGGACTTGATATCCGGATGGCCTCCCCATCCCAGCTGCCAGAGATAGGAGCTTGAATTGTATAAGGATTTGAACCAGAAGCTGCTATTGATGCACTTCCACTTACATTTCCCCAGACCCCATTAAACTGTTGTATATATGCCTTAGACCTGTCAAAGAATGGCTTTTCGTCAAATTCACCCCAGGTTGTCTTAAAGTTAAGGTTACTGGCTCCGGAAACTTCTTCTTTTAACTGATAGGTAATTCCGACCACTGAATCAACTGGAGTACCTGTAAGACCGTTGCTAAGAACATCATCTTTTAGTTTAATACCAAGATTATCAACGGTACCAGTATTTGACAATTCTACTTCTACATAACGGGTAGCGGTTCCAATAGGATACTTCCTGGCAGTTGCGCCCAGACCTGTATGAACAAAATAACCTGCACCAATTGCCCTTACGTGTGTAGCAAGACTACCTCCGGATATGGTTGCAGTTGGGTCCATAGATAAATCAGAGTCATTAATGTCAATGATACCCTGAGAGAGTACAAGACTTCCAGAAATTCTAAGGGAATCATTCAACAATAGAGTTTTTCCCACACCGTTGATTTCAATACCTTGTGTGGTAACCTCCTGATTTGGCGTAGCATCAAAAGTTACATCATTGGTAACCACCGAATTTCCTGAATAAACACCCGGTTCAATGTTAATAGTAAACCCATCGGTAGTGTTTGTGGCATTTATAGCTCTTTGCAGACTAGGGGCAGTGGTCAAAGGAGCAATAAAGCTGCTCAAGGTTACATAAACATTGCTTGGCTTAACAGTGACAAATCCCAAAACATCGGATTCAATTTTATGTGAAATCTTATTTTCCAATTGCAATAACTCTGCGGCAGTCATTACCGCAGGTCGCTTGGAGCCAGTTCCAACATCGAAGTTATTTTCAGAAAAATCAAAATTGTCCTTTACAGGATTTGTATTGGTACTTGGCCATGCTGACCAGTTTATTCCTGGATTTGACCAGAATGGATCTCCACTACTTGGTCCGGTTATGGTATCGAGATAGGCAACCGTTTTAATATTGGAGCCAAAAGTGTTTGCTAAATTTCCTGCACCACCGATTGAGCTTACAGTAAATACAGGATTGCCACTACTATTTGCATCCTGAAAAGCTATACCGTACCCTCCTAAAACGTTATTTCCATTGAAGGTATTACCTTGAATAAAGGTCTCTATCAAGGCTAAAGGCGGTTGGCTGGCGGCAGTTCCTGAGGTTCTTTGTTTTGTATTAACCCAAACATGGGTATAATTGATGGAATCTGCAATTGGGGTAAAAGTATTATTAAACAAATTGATGTTTCTTGAACGGGTAATTGCAACCCCTATTTTGTAGAAATTGATCAAGGTGTTGTTTTCAATATCAATAAATGGAGGTGCTGGTGCAGTAGGACCGGTTGTCCTGATATTGCTCTTCATTTCAATCAGTGCAAAATGACCTCTTCCATCCAAAGGTTGAACAGTATTATTTGCAATGACGTGTCTGAATGTGGGTGCCAAGGTATTGTATTCGACACCCGCAGCCCGTCCAAACAGATTGTTATTTCTTGTTTGGATTCTTCCACCTGTATTTCCACCTGCCAATTGAACAGCAAAATCCGCATGAACCTCATTGCCATCGGCCAGGGTGTTACCGCCTACCATACCTCTTCCTCCCCACCATCTGATACCTCTGCTAAAATACATTTTGGTGGCAGATTCCCGGTTTATAACATTTCTTCTAACAATGATAGAATCATTTCCATTTACGTTGGTTCCGATTAGTCGTCCCAACAATATGGCATGGGACATAACTATCACGTCGAAATTGCCAACAATATCTCTTGTACTTTCAATCAGGTTGTCTTCAATCACCAAACCTCCAAAACCAGTTTTTGGGGCATTTATACCCAGTTTAATATTCAGTTGGTCAACTTTGATATTGAAGTTCCTGATGTTAACATTTTGAGCCGTAATTATAAAAATGGAACTATCTATTAGACTTGGACCGGCTCCATTTATGATTGGTTTGACACCGGTTCCAGCGCCTGGGCCTACGCCAACACCAATCACATTACCCAATATGGTTAAGCCCTTGGTTACCCTAAGGTCAAATTCGTTGTATGTTCCGGGAAAAACCTGAATACTGTCGCCGCCGGCAGTTTGAAGGAGCGCATTGGCAATGGTTTTCCATGGTGTATTGGGGTTCTTGGCTTCTTCATTTGTTCTGGTATCTAAACCGGTCGCCACATCCACATAATAAAGCCTGCTTGGACTAGAAGTGTTTTCAAACGTTTTTACTCTTAAAGGCGTGTTGTTAAAAGAGGCATTTAAGCCAGAAAATACAACCTGATAAGGATTGGAACCTGAAGCTGCAACACCTGAAGCTCCTGAAATTGTGGACCAACTGGTTCCAAAAGCCTGTAAAGAGGTTAAGTTTCTGGTAAAAAAAGGCTTTTCATTTACTTCTGCCCATTGTGGAGTAAATGTCAGATTTGAACCACCCTGAGTTCCTTCATTTAATATCCACGTGGCACCTACTACACTATCTACCGGTGTACCTGTGACTCCTGAGGACAAAACATCATTCTTTACAGAAAGACCAAAATCATCTGCTGTACCAGAATTGGCCAAAGTAGCGGGAAAATAACTAGTTAAGGTTCCTAAAGGAAAAAGTCGTGCGCTGGTTAAACCCGTGTAAACCAACTTTCCTGCACCCGCCGTAACCACATAACTTTGTTGACTACCTCCTGAAAATGAACCCGTGGAGTTACATGTCAGGTCACTACCGTCAAGTTTTACAAAACCATTGGTAAGGTTGAATGAGTTACCCAAGGTCAATGGGGAGTTTACGGAAAATGTTTTTCCCACTCCATTCATTGTTAAAGCCTGAACCGTAATGGCATTTGCTGGTTCAGATTGAATAGAAATAGTTTTTGAAACAGCAATGGGTTCTGGATATGAAAATGGCTCTGCCAATATGGACCAGCCATCAGAACTTGCAATGTCATGTGCTCTCTGAATGGAAGGAGCTGTTGATTTTGGAAAAAGAAAGCTGGTTGAAGTTACAAAAGCCTGGTTGGGGACAACAGTAACAAAACCTAAAGAATCAAAGTCAATTCCATGAATAATCTTATTTTCCAAAGCAAGAAGCTCCGAATTCGTCATGATGGATGGAAGCTTGTTACCTGTCCCAAGATTAAATGCATTCTGAGATATGTCCAGATTGAAATTTACCGGTCTCATTGTGGTTAATTTATAACCCGTTTGATTCCAGATTGGCAGCCTGTTAGAAGCTCCTGAGGCTGAATCTAAACCAATACAAAACTTTAAATTAGAAGAAAATGTATTGGCCAAATTTCCCGCCCCACCAATTACAACATTGGAAAAAGGCGGAGTGATACCCGAATTATGGTTTTGAAATAAAATTCCTCTTCCGGCAGAAAGTGCATTGGACTGAAAATCATTTCCTGTTACAGTAATTCCACAACTAACCGGCGCATCAGTTGCAGTTGTTTGTTGCTTATTGTTTACACCTATATGTGTATAAATTGTCGATGTGTCTGAAGGAATAAAAACATTATCCATAACCTCGACATTTACAGAACGGGTTGAAAAAACCCCAAATATATGATGGCCAATAAATTTATTATTCGCCACCTGAATTATTGAATTGGTCCTTCGATTATTCTTTATCTCAATCATTGACAAAGCCGTAAGATTGGGTAAAGGATTGAATGTATTTCCTTCTAATCTATGAATTCTGGATGAAGCTGGATTGTTAATTTCTAAAGCCGCAGAACTTCCAATTAAATGATTGTTAATGATTTGAATTGCTCCTGATGCATCACCACATTGAATTGCATAGGTGCCCCATATTTGATTTGAATCTGCAAGTGTTTCGCCTCCTACTTTTCCAAATCCGCCTACAAGCCTTATTCCCCTGCCAAATGCCCCATTAAATGGTCCGAGGGGCCGAATAATATTTCTGACGATTAAAAAGGAATCTGCTGTTGCAAGTGAGGTGGGTTGCCCCAACTGAATTCCAAATGAATTGAAAGCAGAACCAAAAGCAGAGCCGGTAGAAAAAATATGATTGTCTTCGATTCGAACCCGATTGAAACCAGGACCAGAGGCAAAAATACCACGCATGGTATTTCCTTGATTTACCTGAATTTCAAAGTTTTTAATTACCACATTGGCCGATTGAATAATAAAAATTGAACTTGTCGGAGTTGGGGCGACACCATTGAAAACTGGCTTTGGACCTGTTCCCGGATTACCAGAAATTTCATTTCCAAAAAGCTTAAGACTTTTTGTAATGGTGATATTGGTCTCACTATAGGTTCCAGGCAAAACAATAATAGAATCATTGGTTACCACAATTGGATTTGAAATGGCAAATGCAACTGTTTGCCATGGGGATGAAGCCGTTAAGCCCGTATTTCCATTATCACCAGTTGAACTGACAAAATATTTTTCACCAAATCCATTGATATTGAATGAAAAGATAAAAAAACCAATAAAAAGAATGAAAAAACAATTTCTTAAATTAGGGTAAGACTTCGTCACGGTGTGTCGTATTTTTTTAAATTTAATCAACTAATAAACAAGGGTTTGGATACTAATTTTAATGCTTTATTGTGCCAATAAACAGCATCAAATTTTATAATATCCAGGTTGTTCAACGATGCAAATAGAATAACTTTTTATAAACATGCAACATGTGTATGGTTTTTGGCTAAAAACTATTAAAAATATGAATTTTACAATATGAAAAAACCAAGAAATATCTTGTGTTTTCTAGGGAAATCTTTCAAACTTATTGAAATCAGGCTTGCGTTTTTGAAGGTAGGCGTTTTTGCCTTCCTGGGCTTCTTCACTCATGTAATACAAAAGAGTAGCGTTCCCAGCCAATTCCTGAATTCCGGCCTGCCCATCAAGCTCTGCGTTGAAGGCTGATTTTAACAAACGGAGAGCCAATGGACTTTTCTCCAATATTTTTTTACACCAGGAAATGGTTGTTTCTTCCAATTGATCCAATGGAACCACTTTGTTTACCAGACCCATTTCAAGCGCCTCTTTGGCATCGTACTGGTCGCACAAAAACCAGATTTCTCTGGCCTTTTTCTGCCCAACTATTCTTGCCAGATAGGAAGCCCCAAATCCTCCATCAAAGCTACCGACATTAGGTCCGGTCTGGCCAAAACGGGCATTTTCAGCAGCAATGGTTAAGTCGCACATCACATGCAGAACATGCCCGCCACCAATGGCCCAACCCGCAACCATGGCAACAACAGGTTTTGGAATGGAGCGGATAAGTTTTTGAAAATCAAGTACGTTTAGTCTTGGTACTTTATCAATACCTACGTAACCTCCAGTTCCACGAACCGATTGGTCACCTCCACTGCAAAACGCTTTGCCACCTTCACCTGTCAAGATAATTACACCAACTCTGTTGTCCTCTCTTGCCAATTGAATGGCATCTATCATTTCATTTACAGTAAGCGGTGTAAAAGCATTGTGTTTGTGTGGACGATTGATGCTTATTTTCGCAATGCCTTCGAAGTAGCTGTATTTGATTTCTTCGTAGGTTTTGATGGTTTCCCAGTTGTAGGTCATAAAAATCAAAAATTAAAAGTTGTCTCTTATTCAGGATGAAAAAAACTTAATAGGATGGTCAGGCAAATGGGAATTCAACTTTTGACTTTTGAATTAACCCTTTTGACTTAAACGTTAAACCTAAAATGCATCACGTCGCCATCTTGCACCACATATTCTTTGCCTTCTACGCCAAGTTTGCCAACTTCTTTACAGGCTTGTTCTGACCGGTATTGAATATAATCTGCATATCGGATAACCTCCGCCTTTATAAAACCTCGTTCAAAATCTGTATGAATTACGCCGGCAGCGGCTGGTGCTTTCCAGCCTTTTTGAATGGTCCAGGCACGAACTTCCTTCACACCTGCAGTGAAATAAGTTATAAGATTTAAAATTTTATAAGAGCTTTTTATCAATTTTTCAAGGCCGGAAAGTGTCAATCCATATTCAGCCAGAAACATTGCTTTTTCCTCAGGGTCAGTTAGTTCTGCAATTTGAGATTCTATGGAAGCGGAAACAATAATCATTTCTGCACCTTCATCTTTTACACTATCCCAAAGTGTCTGAGAAAATTTATTTCCAGTATTTACTGAAGCTTCATCCACATTGGCAGCATAAATTACAGGCTTGTCAGTGAGCAAGTTAAGTTCTTCAACTGCCAATCTTTCTTCAGGAGAAGTTTGGAAATTCCGGGCATTTTTTCCGCTTTCCAAGTGCTTTTTAAATCCTACTAAAACCTCAAGTTCTTTCTTGGCATTGGCGTCGCCGGCTTTTGCTATCCTTTCAATCTTCGATATTTTTTTGTCAATAGATTCCAAATCCTTTACCTGAAGCTCATAATCGATGATTTCTTTATCAAAGATTGGATCAACTCCTCCTGAAACGTGGACGATATTCGGATCATCAAAGCACCGGATCACGTGAATAATGGCATCCACTTCCCGGATATTTGCGAGGAATTTATTGCCAAGACCTTCGCCTTTGCTCGCACCTTTTACCAAACCGGCAATGTCAACGATTTCGATGACGGTCGGCACAACTTTTTCTGGTTTTACAATTTCTGACAGCGCATCAAGGCGCTCATCAGGAACTGTGACCACGCCCACATTTGGGTCTATCGTGCAAAAAGGATAATTCGCTGCTTCAGCTTTGGCACTTGAAAGTGCATTGAAAAGGGTGGATTTGCCCACATTGGGCAGGCCCACAATACCACATTGTAAACTCATTGGTTGGAATCGGGCCGCAAAACTAGGGAAATTTGGGAGTTTTACATTTCACTTTGAAACCCAATTCCTAATACAAAGTAAAATCCAGGCTATTTTCCCTTTCAAAAACTCCCCAATCCACCTAACTGCATTTCGGGTTTCTCCTTTTGGAATATAACCAACCCCAGCTCCATCAAAAAAGTATGGACCTGCCATGTCAAAGTGGAGTCAGGGATAATTGGATAAAGTGTTGCCCGATCATTCTCACTCAAGTTCCCGGAACCTGACCTTCAACTTCGTTTTTTAAAATCTCAAATCAAAAGGAAGGATGTACCTTACTACACAAAACATTTCGCTTTAGGTAGTTGCTTACCTACTTTTTAAACAGCTTTCTGCAGCCCGAAATTTTTCCATCCTGAGTGATTCGAACAAAATACATTCCAGATGGCAAACTACTGACTCCAATTGGACTATCAGAGATAATTCCTTGGATTCGAACTTTTCCCAAGGCATCTGAAATTGCATATTCGCCATCTAAAATACCCGAAATTTGAAAGGCTGATTCCACAGGATTCGGTATAATTCTGAAGTCATTTGATTTAACAAATTCAGGTAAGGTATTGGTAATTAGGACAGAATCGAAAGGAGTCCCAAAAACGCAACGACCCCCGATTTTTCCGTAAACGGGATATTGAAAATTTGTAAATGCTCCTATGCAAAATGAAAACAAATTATCGGGTCCTCCTTTTAAAGCAGCAAAGGGCATTTTTGAACAAGTGAAAAACTGAACAACAGTAGGCAAATCAACCGCTGAAACATACATAATTTTCATTTGGTTGCCTAGAGAATCAGCCCAACCAAGAAAACTCAACTCTCCGATAAATTGACCACCCGAAAAAACGAAAGGAGCTGTTCCGACCGGATGCAAAGAATCTTCTAAACCAGATAATGCAATTCTGACACCCGTATTACTGTAGTATTCAATGAATTTGGTATATTCTATTCCGGTGGTGTCATTTAGATTGGACATTACTATTTTAACTGTAGCACCTTCTTGTTCAGAAGAAAGAACTTTGACCTGCATCTTGTTAAATGTATTATCAGAAAACGTTGTGCTTGGGGTGCCAAAAGTGCCTGGACAAAAAAGATTTCCTTTTGAAAGGTTCAGGAAATGAAATTCATCTCCTGGTTCTGGTTTTTGTAAGACCATTGTATTGTCTTGATAACCAAGGGAAATATCTTTAATCCCAACCAATTCCAATCTGGATAATCCATTGTTTACCCAGGCAACATATGATTGAATAACTCCAAATTTTTTACTCCATAACAGCGTGTTCGATCCCATGGTAATCGTGGCGATTGAATCTTGTATTCCCCATAAACTCCTGACTGAGAGATCTGTAACTATTCCAGAGTTACCGATCGCGGTTTTGCCTAATTTGATGTTTTTAGGAAAGTAAGTTTCAGAAATTGTAATGTAGGTGGCAATAGACGCAATTACTGTCTGACTATCTGCAGATGTGGTTACAGTAGATGATTTAATAAATGGTTTAAAATCAGAACCATTACCAATTTCACTCAACTGGCTGACAGGGTATTTTAGAGAACGCCTTCGACCAGTAAGGTTATTTTGAGCAAAAGCCTCGTCCAGATACAAAGCATCTACAACAAATCCTTTGGTTATCGGTCCGTTTCCAGGAATGTAAGGCAGAGGCGAGCTTTGTTCAGCAATTGCGCCAAGCGAAGTTTTAACACCATAATAGGAAACTTTAAAAGGAAAGGGATGCCAATTCTCCGCATGAACTGAATATGATAAAATCCAAAAAGAGAGCAGGAAAATGTTAAAGATGTATTTCATTCGGAATTTAGTTTTGATTTTTTACTACTAAATAGAAAATTTACCAAAAATCAAATTTACCGAGTTTGGCTTCAAGTTACTTCAACCTTTTCAAAAACTCCACAATCAACCTGACTGAATTACCCGTTCCTCCTTTTGGAATATACCCAACTCCGGCTCCATCAAAAAAGGCTGTACCGGCAATGTCAAAGTGCAACCATGGATAATTGGTAAAATGTTGCAGGAATTTCCCGGCAGTTATTGCGCCTGCTTCTGCACCGCCAATATTCTTGATATCAGCCACATCCGATTTGATATAGTCCTTGTATTCATCCCAAAGCGGAAATTCTACACCACGCTCATATACGGTTTTACCCGCATCATGAATGGCTTCAATGGTTTCTTTAGAAGCCGTTCCCATGAATACAAAACCATCTTTTCCAATGGCTCTGGCGGCTGCGCCAGTTAATGTGGCGAAATCCAGGACAAGTTCCGGCTCATATTTTTGGGCAAAAACCAAGGCATCGGCCAAAATCAATCGCCCTTCGGCATCGGTGTTTAAAACTTCAACGGTTGTTCCATCTGACATGGTAATAACATCGCCAGGCGACAAAGCTTTGGCAGAAATCCGGTTATCAGTTGCCGGAACCAAACCAATCAAATGAATTGGTAATTCCAATTCGGCAACAGCTTTAAAAATACCCAAAACTGTAGCCGAACCTGCCATGTCACATTTCATGGCTTCCATGCCGGAACTGGTCTTAAGACTATGGCCCCCAGTATCATACACCACTCCTTTACCAATAAGAACAATGGGCTTATTATTTTTGGCGTGTTTGCCTTTGTATTCAAAAATATTGAAGGTTGGCGGCAGATCTGAACCTTGGTTAACACCCAACAATCCACCCATTTTCAGGCTTTGGATTTTATTTTTACCCAAAACTTCTACTTCGAAACCGGAATCTTTTCCAGTTTTTTCAAAAACTTCGGAAAGCTTTTTGGCAGTAAGGTGGCTTGCGGGTTCATTAACCAGATTTCTTGTCAGGTTGACTGCCTGGCAAATGATATTGAGGTTCTTAACTTCCTTCTTGTCAATCTCAGGATGGAATATTTCAACCTTTTTCAGGCCCTTTTCTTTTTCAGATTTGTACTTGTCGAATCGATAAGAAGCCAAAACCAAACCTTCAGCAAAAGCAAGAACTGAAGCAGTATTTGCTACATTTGACCAGATTTTTGCATCGGTTAACTGTAACTTTTTCAACAAGTTATAAGCTTCTGCACCTGCTTTTCGACAAGATTCAGCTGCTTGACCCTGTAAAAAAACAACTACATTTTGTTTGTCCTTATTACCAAACAAAGAAACCTGTGTTGTCTCTGGCTTTGATGGTTTAAGCCATGCTGGAAAATTTCCAAGGGCTTCTTGGTTCCAATTTCCCGGGGTATCGAAAAGCCAAAGGTTTACTTTTTGATTTTCAGGGGATTTGATAAGGAAAACTTCAGAAATACTTGTCATTGTTTTTTAAAATTTAAGACTACAAAACAAGCTGAAAAAATGGGAAAGAGGAAATTGGATACATTCGTTTAATTCTTTTCAAATTTTATTCAGGGCAAGGAATTTCATCATAATATAAATTAGGAGCCTAAATTCGCCCTTTCATGGAATACGCCTACGTCAAAGCGCTGCACATCATTTTTGTAATCACCTGGTTTAGTGGCCTGTTTTATTTGGGTAGACTTTTGATTTATAACCAGGAATCCAGCCAAAAGGAGGAGCCGGAAAAAAACATTCTTGTAAAACAGTTTACGCTGATGACGAAGCGATTACTCTATGCAATCACCTGGCCTTCTGCAGTTTTAACCTGGTTTTTTGGAATTTGGCTGGTAATCATGTATCCAGGTTGGCCCATTTGGTTGATTATAAAAATCGGCCTTGTGATTTTACTAAGTCTTTATCACATCAGTCTGGATAAAATCTATCGCAATCAGGCTTCCGGCAAATTTGCCTTTACCAGTTTTCAATTAAGGATTTGGAATGAAGTGCCTACCGTTTTTCTTATTGCCATTGTGATGCTGGTCGTGGTGAAACAAAATATTAGCATTGCCTATGGACTCGGGGGTTTGCTTATTTTTATTTTGTTGCTGTTTTCTGCAATAAAAATCTACAAATCATTAAGGGAAAAACGCTAAAACATCAAACTTTCTGATAGTCGTCGAATTTTCAAAAATATGGTAAGACCAAAAAAGAACCTGGGTCAGCACTTTCTGACAGACCAGGGCATAGCCAAGGACATTGTGAACCTTTTCACTGGATTTGGAGCGCCCGAATTGCTGGTAGAAATTGGCCCGGGAACAGGAGTGCTTACCCAACATTTGCTGGAACCAAAACCCTGGAAATTTATTGCCGCCGATGTGGACCAGGAATCGATAGATTATCTAAAACTGCATTATCCCCTGCATCAGGAAAAACTACAGCTTTTGGATTTTCTTAAATTTGAACCCAAAGACCTGAATGTGAACAGATTTGCGGTGATTGGGAATTTTCCTTACAACATTTCTTCCCTCATATTTTTTAAGATTCTGGAAATGCAAAACGCAACCGTGACTGAGGTGGTTTGCATGTTACAAATGGAAGTTGCTAAAAGAATTGCCTCCGGACCTGGCACCAAGGATTATGGTATTTTGTCTGTTCTGCTTCAAAGTAAATACAAAATCACATATGAGTTTACAGTTGAGCCCCATGTTTTTAATCCGCCACCAAAAGTAAGGTCGGGAGTTATTCGTTTGGAACTGATTGAAGGAAAAGTGTTTCCCTGCAAGTTTTCAAATTTTCAGAAATTGGTAAAACAAGCATTCAACATGAGGCGAAAAACGCTGAGGAATGCGCTGAAACCATTTGGCATTCCAGATTCATTGAAAGAAAGTTTCTGGATGGAAAAACGGGCAGAGCAGTTGGGTGTAGCTGAATTTGAGGAACTAACTGTATTATATGAAGAGGCTGGGATGTTGAAGAAGTGAATTGGAATTCAATTAAACAAATTGGAAAAATTGAAGACTACATTAACTATAGCAAAAAATAGGTAATTTTGTGTATGCGTTATGTTGTAGAATTACCTGGTCACCAAACTTTTCCATTGGAAGCCAAAAATCTATTGATTTCAAAAGGAGCTAATATTTCACGCATCCCAAGTGCTGAACAAATGGCGTTACCAGGAGAGAATACTGTTTCTGAAGAAGAATTTGAAAAGTTTATTTCTATAACAATGTCCGAAAAAACTTCCAATTCTAAGGCAGTTTTTAAACGGATAAGGAAAGAACTTGGTGGGAATCGAGGTTGAATTCTCTACAAGTGCCGAAAGCGCACTTTCAAGTATAGCTTTCTGGTTTGAAGGTCAAAACACAATTGGAGGTGGAGAACGATTTTTAAACAATTTTGAGGGAAAAATTAACCGCCTTAAAAAGAGCCATCCCTTTTTTAGCCCTTGTGGAAATAAAATATTAAAATCTAAAGGTTTGTTTTGCTCAAAATATCGTCAATGGATTTTAGCTTTTGAAGCAAGCCCAGGAAAAATTATCATATGGGCTATTTTTCACAAAAGGTTTTTACCACAGTAAAACTTGAATCGGTTTCAGTCTTCATTTTGAAAACTATACCTAAAACCAATAAAAAGAATTGCCACAACGGCTTTCATTTTTGACCTTTGCCGCTCACGTCTTTCTTTTATCCGAAATATGCCTTTAGAATCTGGAATAGAACCAAACGGTGAACAGCTCGAAATGCTGGAAGTGGCAGTTGAGGAGAAGGATGCGGCATATATTGTGGAAGAAATCGGCGATTTGCACCCAGCTGATATCACCAATCTACTTTATAGTTTCGACAGCAAGGCTTGCAAATACATCATTTCTCTTTTGCCTTATGACATTGGTGCTGAGATTATTACCAACCTGGATCCCGAAACCAGAAAGAAATATCTGAAGGTGTACGACTCTGCAGAATTTGTGGAATTCATCCCTTCGATGGATTCTGATGATGCCGTGGATATTCTTACTGATACATCCGTTCGATTTCGCGAAGAGGTTTTGGCCAGAATGACGGACAGAGAAATGGCCAGTCATATTGTGGAACTTCTGCGGTACGATGAAGATTGTGCCGGCGGTTTGATGGCCAAAGAAATCATTAAGGCGAATGTGAATTGGACCATCGTCCGCACCATTGAGGAAATTCGCAGGCAGGCAGAAAATGTAGAGAAGATTTACTCTGTGTATGTGGTTGATGATGAGGATATTTTGCTTGGCCGGGTTTCTTTAAAAAAGATAATTCTTGCCAAAAGCCACACCCTAATTAAAGATATTTACGAAGAGGAAATTGTTTTCATTGAAAGTTACAGAGACCAAAGTGAAGTTGCAGAAATCATGCAACGTTATGATTTAGAGTCTGTTCCTGTTGTTAATTTTCAGGGAAAATTATTGGGCCGCATCACCATTGATGACGTGGTGGATGTGATTACCGAACAAGCAGAAGAGGAAATGAACCTCATGTCTGGTATTTCGGAAACGGTGGAGGAGGATGAATCTATCTGGCTTTCTGCAAAATCCAGGCTTCCATGGCTGCTCATTGGTATGACAGGAGGACTACTGGGTGCTAAATTTGCCGGGCTTTTTGAATGGCAAATCAGACTTGTTCCTGCCATGGCTTTTTTTATACCATTGATTACAGCTACGGGTGGAAATGTTGGCATTCAAAGCAGTACAGTTATGGTGCAAAGTCTTGGTAATAAAACCGTTAACAGCCTTTCTTTTTATCAAAAACTAGGAAAAACCATTTTGATTGCTTCGGTGAATGCCACTGTGATTTGTTTGACAGTCCTCGCCCTTACATTTCTTTTAGGAGACCCTATTCGACTTGCGCTTACTGTTTCAGTTGCCATTTTTTCAGTAGTCATGCTGGCTTCTGTTTTAGGAACTGTTACGCCTTATTTTTTGGATAAAGCTGGGATAAATCCTGCTCTTGCTTCGGGCCCCTTCATTACTACAGCAAATGACCTTTTAGGTCTGGCCGTTTATTTTGGCGTGGCCTGGTGGATGTTGTAGACCACAATACAGGCTAAACGCTATTTACTTTTGCCCTTCTTTTTCAATCCGGAATCAGCATTCCCGGCACTCTGTTTAAGTGCAATTTGCTTATTGTCAGCAGCAATAATCTTTCTATAAAGAAGTTGGAAATCTTTTATTTCTTCAACACCAATATTATCCTTTTTGAACATGAATTTTCTATTAAACACCAGCTTTCCAGGCTTTTGCTTATAAACCAAACTATAATCTGCAATTGGATTGCTAATCTGAACGTTGACAGGTAATTCTGCCAGTTCCATCTTTGGGGGAAGATTCAATTCAATGGTTTCCTCTTCTCCATCGGCATCGTTGTTCCACAAATCTATTGGGAATTTTCGGTCATCTGTAAAGTTAAAGTCAGTTGACTTGCATCGCTCACTCCATGGCAAAGGCAATAATTTTAATCCGCCTATTTCAGAAACAGCATCCGGAGCTTCAAAATTATAGGTGTACAAAACAGTATCAGAAATGCCCTCGAGACCTTTAAATTGGATGGTTTTAAGGTTGGTTTGGTTGTAATCACCTGCAATGGCCCTTTGCATTTCCTTCAATTGGTCCGTCTGACCCATATTTCTATAACTTTCACGCATGCTGGAAGCAAAAACGCCTGTTTTAGTGGTTGTTTTTTTCACCTTTACATCGTTTCCATCAAGGCTCATCTCCGTTTTCCGAACCACGAGATTAAGATTTCTTGTTTCTGGATTGAGATATACCAATTCAGCTTTTTGACCACTTTTTTCTGAATTGATTAAAAGTGAACTGGAGTTTTTTAGATTGTCATAAAAGGTATTGAAAGGCAGTTTATCTGAGGTCAATTCAATAAAATAGGCTTTTCCTCCTGAGGATAGACGGGCTATGCAATGGTTGAAATCAATGT
This sequence comes from Cytophagaceae bacterium, assembly GCA_027485575.1. Lineage (GTDB taxonomy): Bacteria > Bacteroidota > Bacteroidia > Cytophagales > Flexibacteraceae > CAMDMI01. Next base: position 18,679 of record JAIXQU010000140.1, on the reverse strand, counting down.
TTGGAAGAAGCATCTGATATTTTCCTTGATTTCGTGTCGCAATCAAAACCAGGTCTGCCTGTATTCCAACTTCCCGACACATAGCCACAAAAAGCGTAGACACATCCTTACAATCTCCCAACCTTGTATTCAATGTATGAGAGGCTTTTTGAGGTATCAAGCCACTTTGCAAAAAAGCGACTGATAGATACTTAATATTGGTTACGATAGATTCATAAATCATTCTCGCTTTTTGCATTTCGCTTAATCCCGTTTTGCCTTCAAACAATTTTGCAACAGCCTCTTTCACCTCCAGATTTCCTTTGGATTTCGAAGCTGCCAAATCGTAATACCAGTTTGAAACAAATGTCCAATCAGGTATCGTGCTGATGTATAGCGCATTTCCTATATCGGAAAGCTCAGGCATTTTATCTTCATAGGGTAAAGATGGCTGGTTGAGCTTTTCCCATGTGTACATTTCAAATTCATCCAAATTCTGCACTTTGGGCTCAATTCTTTCCTTTGAAAACTTATGTTGAAATTTTACGCCTTGCTCCACCATCAAGCTATATCGCGTGGTTAAAAATGGCAAATAGTGAGAAAACTGAAAGGTTTCCCAAAAATGCCTCGCCAGTTTACCTCCATTGAAACTCTTCAATTTGTAGGTAACATGAATCGCATCTCCCACCTCAAGATTGGTAAAAACTATTTCAGACCCATCGCTACTTCCTTCCACTTTTGATCCATTGGCTTTGACTACCTCGGCCTTTTCAACATCGAAATTTTGCATTGCATAATGTTGAATGTAGTATTGTTTCCAGCGGTTGATTCCCTCCTCATTCATAATTTTTACTACGAAAATTCGCTTTTCTTCTGAGGTTCCACCTGAATAAACCACTTTCTGAACTTCATCCAAAAGTACAAGACTGTTGTCATCCGGGGTGGAGGAAACCGGTGGAGATTTTTTTACAATGTCATACACATCCACCTTGGGGAAATAAGAGAAAACCTCCTTTTTATTTTGAAGCTTCCGAAGTTGTTCCCTTGATTCAAAATCAGCCGGATTTAACTCCAGGGCTTTTTGATAAGCATCTTTAGCTTTAGATGAATTGCCCATTTCATTATAGTTTTGGGCAAGAGCAGACCAGAAATAAAAAATATCGGGGGCATTGTTTATACATTGCTGATAATAAGATTCTGCCTTTGTATAGTCTCTGGCGCCAAAAAAATAATTACCCAAATTGAATTTATAACCCGGGGTGTAAGGCGAATTTTCAACAATCTTATCAAACGCTGCAAGACCTTCCTTCGCTAAGCCTTTTCCAAAATATAAATCAGAAAATGCCTTTTGAGCTTCATAGTTGAAATTATTCTTTAAAAATTTCTTCAAAACGTCCAATGCTCCATCAAAGGATTTATTCATCGATTTTTCAACATCCTCCTTCAATGAAACAAATCCATAATTTTCAGGATATTTTTTATATGCATCTTCTACAAGCCTAACCAATAAGTCCTGCTTTTTTTCACTTGCTGCAAGGCCAATTCTCTTTACCAGGATGTCTTCATTATTTCCATAGAACTTTTCTATTTTATCCACAATCTTACCGGCTTCTTCGTAGTTTTCTTTGTCGATTTCCTCCTGATAAAAAAGATTAAGTGTGAGTAAGCCGTCCGGATCATTTTCTTTTAACCATTCTATTGTTATTTTAGCATCGGTTTCATTTCCCGACCGATTATATGCCTCTATTTGCTTAATCTTCAGATAGCTGCAATTAGGCGCCAGCATTTGAGCTTTAGATAATGCTTTTCTGGCTTCATAGCCCTTGTCGTTTCTTAAGTGGGCATTGGCCAAAAGCAAATAATCAATCACAGTTGCTTTGCCGGAATTCACTTTCTCATCAAAAAATCGCTCAGCAAAAATTGGAATTATCTTAGGAAGGGGTGCGTTGGATTTATTATATGGCTGGTAACCTGAATAATAGGTAATTCCCTGAATGTTATTTCCAAAATCATCCGTTATCCGGGCAAGAAAGTTTGACCGGTTTATTTCGCTTGAGCCAATTTGAACAAGAATTCGATTAAAGCCTTTGTTCAATTTTACCTTCGCCTGATAGGTATCCATGTCGTTGTTTCTTTCTTCAGATTCAGATACAACCAAGGCGTCATTAAGCCATACTTTTACAGAACCAGAGGTGCCTATTCTAAACGTAACTTCTTGTTCAGCAGGACTATTGGCAAAAGTCTGGGCATAAATGATTGAATTCTCATAAAAATAATGGTATGTAAAATCAAGCCATTTATCATTTCTATTGCCAAGCATTTTAAACCACTTCACTTTAGCCCCATTCTTGTTAATGAACGTGGAATTATCCTCCGCTTTTGAAATCGGTTCATATGATTTATCAAATCCAGATTCTGAAATATTTTCAAATTCTCCAACAAGAGACCAAACATCCAGCGCACCAATTTTTGCATAGTTTTCTTTTGATTTTGCTAGTTGGTTACTGGCATTGAAATGGTCTCCCAAGGCGGCATAAGCCATTGCTTTTAATGTTCCATTGGCCTTGGGGTCTGAAACTATCTGGTTAAAAAACTTTAACCTTTCAGGAGATTTTTTCTGACTTGTGCCAAAAACAGATTCAGTGCTCCAAAGTGAAAATAAATAGGGATAGGGATTTTCAGAAACCTTAAAAAAGTTTTCAAATTGAGTAAAGGCTTCTCCTTCTTTTCCTTCCAGTGTGGCAAGTAAAGAAAGCATCAAATGGGCTTCTGCCTTTTCATTGGGAACCAAAACCGCATTTTGATAGGCAGATTTTGCCTCTCCACGCTTATTCGAATAAAATGCTTTGTTGCCCTTTTCAAGTTCAGACTCAGCAAAGGCTGCGCATGAAAAAGCCATTGCCAAAATCATGACAATGGCTTTTATTTTATAATTTATCCCCATTTTGACTTTATTTTCTACCCAAGCCGGGCTATTTTCTGTGTTTTATTTGGCAAAACTAACTGCCCTCTTTTCCCTGATTACGGTAACTTTAATTTGACCTGGATATTGCATTTCATTTTCAATTTTTGAAGAAATCTCAAATGAAAGAGTTCCCGCCCTATCATCACTAACTCTATCTGCATCAACCATAACCCGAATCTCACGACCTGCTTGAATGCAATAACATTGGTTTACTCCGTCAAATGAAAGCGCCATATTTTCAAGGTCTTTCAATCGTTTGATATAGCTATCCATCACCTCCCTCCTTGCTCCTGGTCTGGAACCAGAAATGGCATCGCAGCTTTGGATGATAGGGGCAATCATACATGTCATTTCAATCTCATCATGGTGAGCACCAATGGCGTTAATCACATCCGGATGTTCCTTAAACTTCTTGGCAAGTTCCATTCCCAATAATGCGTGCGGAAGTTCAGCCTCTTCAGGCCAAACCTTTCCGATATCGTGGAGCAATCCTGCCCGTTTGGCAAGTTTGGCATTCAATCCAAGTTCTGCCGCCATGGTAGCACAAAGCCTTGCAACTTCTCTGCTGTGTTGCAATAAATTTTGTCCATAAGAAGATCGGTATTTCATGCGGCCAACCATCTTGATTAACTCTGGATTCAGGCCATGTATTCCAAGATCGATGGCCGTTCTTTCTCCATTTTCTATGATTTCGTCATCGATATTTTTTCGGGTTTTATTCACAACTTCCTCAATACGGGCAGGGTGAATTCTTCCATCCTGAACCAATCGATGGAGCGAAAGTCTGGCAACTTCTCTCCTGACAGGGTCAAAACCAGAAATAATTATGGCCTCTGGGGTATCATCAACTATCAGCTCAACCCCGGTTGCAGCTTCAATGGCTCTGATGTTTCTACCTTCCCTTCCAATGATTTTACCCTTGATGTCGTCACTTTCGAGGTTAAAAACCGAAACACAATTTTCAATGGCTTGCTCATGCGCAGTTCTTTGAATGGTGGTCAGAATAATTTTCCTCGCTTCTTTGGTTGCAGTAAGTTTTGCTTCTTCCATCATGTCTTTGATGTGGGATGCAGCTTTTGTACTGGCCTCATTTTTAAGGCTTTCTACCAATTGATCCCTTGCTTCCTCCAACGATAGATTGGCTATTCTGGTCAATTGTTGCTGTTGTTGTGAAAGTAATCTCTCCGCCTCTTCTTTTCGCTTGGCAACAATTTCAATCTGTGCATCAAGATTTTGTTTCCCACTTTCCAATTCAGCTTCTTTTCTACTCACCTGCTCTTGCATTTTCGAAATTTGCTGTTGCTGCTGCTTCAGTTTGTTTTCGTTTTGAGCCATCAGATTTCTCTTTCTATTTGCATCATCCTCAAATTCAGATTTTTGCTTAATAAAAAACTCCTTGGCCTCCAACATCTTATTTTTCTTGGTCGCCTCAGCATTCAATTCTGCTTCCTTTAAGATAGTGCTGGCTTTGCTTTTTGCTTCGTCTTCAAACTTTGATAGTGAACTCTTGAAGACTGTTTTCGAGGCTATAAATCCGGCAGCGCCTCCTGCTGCAATAAGAACAATCCAAATGATTACTTCCATTTATGTTATATGTGTATAAAGATTAATGAAGGAAACCTCCCGAAAAACCGATTACGCAGGAAAATGAAAATTGGAAGAAATGAGCTGGCCCCCAAATAAAAATCTTTGGCCCTATAGCCGAAAATTTTGCCTTCTGAAAAGGCCATATTTTATTATTCAGATAATCAACAAGTTGACTATTCGAAATCTATTTGGTTTGACGGAGAATCAGCCATCCAACTGACCGGCAAGTGCCTCTATTTCAGCACAAACACCTTCTATCAGCTGCGTTTTTTGCTCGTTGAGTGTTAGCTTTGAAAAAATTGAATCAAAGGCTACCATGGCGAGCAAGTCTTGCTTTTCTATAATTCCGAAATTCTTATACGACTCAATTTGTGTCGCAAGCTGTTGGGCCGCTTCACGCACCCGAGGCTCATCAGTGGCCACTACCTTCATCGGGTAATCTTTGCCAGCGATTTGAACTACAACTGAAATCTTTTCCAAATTCCTGTAAATGAATACTTTATTCTCCGAGATGGGCTATACACTTATCGATTTCCTCCACATACACATCTATCTGCTTTGTAATTGCGGCTACCTTTTCGGCATAGCTCCCATTTTCAATTGCAATGTTAGGCTTTTCAGTCGGTAAAGGAAAATTTTTCACAACACCTCTTTCTTTGTTGAGCTCTGATTTTAGCTCTCTATTCTCTGCCTGGTAGTATCTGATTTCGTCTTTCAGGGCTACTTTTTCTGCCAAAAGTGCATTTATCTTGCTGGATAACAGTTCAAGTTTCCCTTTTATCAATGCGTCCATGATAGCAGCTTTTTGTGTTATTTTTCTGTTGCAAGTATAAATTTTATTTTTCAATCGGACCCATAGTTGCACTATTTTCATTTTCTAAAATCGATATCGCCCGTAAAACCGACCTTTCATTTTGGGCGGGAAATTCCAGCTGTTCGCTTGTAGTCCTCGCTTCAGTCGTTCCTCCCTCGCTGTGGGCTACCGCTGCCATCTGGCCCGCTAATCCAATTTAAAAACCATCAATCCACTGAATTTCAATTGTTTGAAACAACAAAATTGTGGACCAGTCAAATATAAAAATCAAATATTTCAACTTTTTTTAAACCCAAAGTAGCTTAGATACATTTTTTTACTACTTTTGCGGTCCGAAAATTTTTTTGACGATGAAAGCCGATATCCATCCAAAATATAACGAAGTCGTTTTTGCAGATTCCTCCAGCGATTTCAAATTTCTTACCCGCTCAACAATGAGTTCTTCTGAAACCATAGTTTGGGAAGATGGTAACACATATCCAATGGTTCGTGTTGAGGTTTCTTCAGCATCACATCCATTTTACACAGGCAAGAAGCAAGCATTCAATGCTGCGGGTCGGGTGGAGAAATTCAACAAAAAATACAATCGATAAGATTTTTATATTTTATAGAAAAGCGACTTTTGAGTCGCTTTTTTTTTGTCCCTGTTTTTTTAAAACGAAAAAATTCCCGGTTAAAGATCTGGGGAATTATAAATCCAATTTTGAACAATTAATCCGGAATTCCACCAAATTTGTTTTCGCGATTGGTCAATTTCGCCGAATAATATTTGTGTTTTAGCGAGTTTTTCAAGTATTTCGCATTTATGTTCTGCGACAGTGTCGCAAACAATTTTTATTAATCACTTTGTTTTTCATCATTTGTTTTTGTTCAATCAAATTAACAGCAATGAAATTCAGACTCTTACAAACATTAGCCCTTGCTGCAGGTATTGTTTCCTCAGCTTCGGCACAGCGAAATTGTGGTGCAGTAGAGCAGCACAACCATTTATTGGAAATGAATCCAGAAATGCAGAAATCCCGACAACAAATCGAGGACCACACCACACAGTATATAAAAAACCATGGCAATGACAAGGTCACAGGTATCGTATATACAATACCCGTAGTCGTTCACGTGGTATACAGAACAGCGGCCGAAAACATTAGTGATGCCCAGGTGCAATCTCAGATTGATGTGCTAAATGAAGATTACAGATTGCTCAATGCTGACAATGTAAACACTCCTTCACTTTTTGCAGGTTTAAAATCAGATGTCGAAATTCAATTTTGTCTTGCAAAACAAGACCCAACTGGTGTGGCAACCACAGGTATAACAAGGACATCGACTACAAGAACAAGCTTTGGAACCAATGATGCGGTAAAAAGTGCTTCAACCAGCGGTAAAGCTGCTTGGAATACTGCGGCCTACCTAAATATCTGGGTTTGTAATATTGGTGGTGGTATTTTGGGTTATGCCCAATTCCCGGGTGGCCCTGCCTCAACAGATGGAGTTGTTATCGATTACAGATACATGGGAAGAGGCGGTTCAGCAGTTGCGCCCTTCAACAAGGGAAGAACAGGAACCCATGAAGTGGGTCACTATTTAAACCTGAACCACATTTGGGGTGATGATGGCACCGCTTGCACAGGGACAGACAATGTTGCTGACACACCAAATCAGGCGGATGAAAATTATGGCTGCCCGGCATTTCCGACTGCATCCTGCAGCAACACAAGTGATATGTATATGAACTATATGGATTACACAGATGACGCTTGCATGTTTATGTTTTCGGCTGGACAGGCATCCAGAATGAGAGCCCTTTTTGCAGCTGGTGGATCCAGAGCAAGCTTAGCATCTTCCATTGGATGCCAACCAGTTAGTGGAACTACTTGTGCAGTTCCTGCCAGCCTTTCAACTTCATTGGTTACCCAAACAACCGCAACCCTTAATTGGGCTGTAGCCGGTGGAGCTGTTTCATACAACGTTCAGGTAAAAAATTCAGCGGGAACTGTTTTATCAACTTTAACCTCAACTACCAATAGCCTTGCCATTACTGGATTAGTTGCCGGATCAAATTATCTATTCAGTGTTCAAACTGTTTGTGCAACCGGGACAAGTGCCTACAGCAGCAATGCCGCATTCACAACCCAGTCTTCAGGAACAGTCACATATTGTGCTTCAAGAGGAAATGCCCAAACTGATGAGTGGATAGACAGGGTATCATTGAGTAACCTTACAAGAACATCCGCTTCAGATGCAGGTTACATCTATTTTACAACAACAGCAGCAAATATTACCGCCGGAACGTCTTATTCACTTGGCTACAGTGCAGGATTCCGGACTGGATATACTGCAACCGAATTTTGGAAAGTTTGGATAGATTGGAATAAGGATGGAGACTTTTTGGATGCTGGCGAACAAGTAGTATCAAGAAGCTCTACCTCTGCAGCCAATTTAAGCACAACCTTTACTGTACCAACCACTGCTAGAAATGGAACTACAAGAATGAGGGTTTCAATGAAGTGGAACTCTAACAATACAAGCTGCGAAACTTTTAGTTATGGAGAAGTGGAAGACTATAACGTAGTTGTAAGTGGTGGAACTGCCCGTCAGTCAGAAAGCGATTTCAAAAATGAAATCGTTGACTTGTCTGAATTGCAAATATTCCCGAATCCAGCGAATAACGTATTAAGCTTAGAGTTACCAAACCTTGCCTGGTTTCAAAATTCAACAATCATGTTGGTGGATATGCAAGGCAAAACCTGGAAAAACGAAACCTTAAGTACCCCAAATAATGAATTGGAAAAAGCAGAAATAAGGGTAGATAATTTGCCAAACGGACTTTACAACCTAATTATTTTCTCTGGAGATTCGAAAATGTCCAAAAAGGTTGTAATATTACATCCTTGATCCTGACACCGGATCGACCAAAAAGCAAACCATTGCAGAAGCCGACCCCCGAAAAGGGTCGGCTTTTTATTATTAAGTTATTTTTTTCTGCCAATCTTAAGTTAATTCAATGATTTCAAAACCAGACGATGCTGTTTTTATGCAAAAAGCCATCCAACTGGCAGAAATTGCTTATGAAAAAGGTGAAGTGCCAGTAGGCGCTGTTTTAGTTTGTGATGGAAAAATAATCTCAAAAGCCCATAACCAGACCGAGATGTTAAACGATGCGACGGCCCATGCAGAAATGCTTGCCATCACTTCAGGCTGCGCACACTTCAATTCTAAATACCTGAAAGATTGTACCCTGTATATTAGTCTTGAACCTTGTCCAATGTGTGCGGCAGCTTTATATTGGACTCAAATAAAAACTATATTTTGGGGAGCAAACGATGAAAAAAGAGGACTGACAAAGTTCGAACCGTCCCTTCTGCACCCTTCTACAACAGTTCATACGGGATTATGTGCCATTGAATCAGAATTACTACTGAAACGATTTTTTCAAGAAAAAAGAAAATAACAATTTTAAAGACATATTATCTCTTAAATTCAAACCATTGTCTTTCTGGTTTGTCTATCTTTGCGTTTTAATTCTGATAAATCAATCTATAGCTTCCTCCAATGATAAAAGTAAAAACCGCCTTAATTTCAACTTATTACAAAGATGGGTTGAATATTTTGGGTAGGATTTTAGGAGACCTGGAAATCGAAATAATATCAACTGGAGGAACACTGGAATACCTGAAAAATATGGGGCTGGAGGTAAAACCGGTAGAAGACCTCACCCAATTTCCGGAAATGTTGGGAGGAAGAGTGAAAACACTTCATCCCAAAGTTTTCGGAGGAATTCTTAATAGGAGACAAATAGCTGAAGACCAATCAGAAATAGCAGAATTTGAAATTCCATCAATCGACCTGGTGGTTGTGAACTTATATCCATTTCAGGAAACTTTGCAAAAGGGTGGTTCTCTTCAGGAAATGATTGAGAAAATTGACATTGGGGGAGTGTCCCTAATCAGGGCTGCCGCCAAAAATTTTGTAGATGTTTGTGTGGTGGCAGATAAAGCCGATTATGAAATAATTGCCAAAGAGCTAGAAACAACCAAAGGTTTTATCAGCCTGGAAACAAGAAAAAAACTTGCAGCCAAAGCATTTCAAATTACCGCTTCATATGATGCTGCGATTGGCCGGTATTTATCAGAAATTTCTGGTGCCACGGAAGACCTGCCACAAAATTGGATTGAAGCAAATTCTATTAAAAATGAACTCAGATATGGCGAAAACCCACACCAGAAAGCTGCATTTTATGGAAATCTGGATGACGTTTTCGAAAAACTACATGGTAAAGAACTAAGTTACAATAACCTGGTAGACTGCGAAAGTGCGCTTAACCTATTAAATGAGTTTGAAAAAGAACTCCCTACCTGCTTAATAGTAAAACACACAAATGCCTGCGGGGTTGCTACTGGAATAACTTTACCCGTTGCATATCAATTGGCTTTATCCTGTGATCCGGTTTCAGCATTTGGAGGGGTGATTTCGGTAAATCAAATATTGGATAAAGAAACTGCGACGTTATTAAACTCACTTTTCTTTGAAATATTAATTGCTCCTGAATACGATTCTGAAGCGTTAGAAATTTTAAAATCCAGGAAAAACAGAATAATTTTAAAATCCAGGAACCTAACAAGTCCAAAAATGCAGGTTAAATCCCTGTTCAATGGCTTTCTGGTTCAACAAAATGATTTGGCAGTAGTTCAAAAAGATTTATGTACAGTAACCACTACAATGGTTCCTACCCAAATGGATTGGGAAAATCTCCTATTTGCCAACAAAATCGTAAAACATACCAAAAGCAATACCATAGTTTTAGTGAAAGAGGGCATATTGCTTGCCAGTGGAACCGGCCAAACGAGCCGGGTAGATGCACTAAAACAGGCCATTCAAAAGTCAAAATCTTTTGGTTTTGACTTGAAGGGTGCGGCAATGGCTTCTGATGCGTTTTTTCCCTTTTCAGATTGCATAGAAATTGCAGCTGCAGAAGGTATTAAATCCGTAATTCAACCAGGCGGATCTATAAAAGATCAAGACTCAATTGATGCCTGTAATCGATTGGGAATCTGCATGGTAACAACAGGGATTAGACATTTTAAACATTAAAATAAATTCAGATTTAAAAACAAAAGCCTAAGAAAAACTTAGCTCATCAAATGGGATTATTTGATTTCTTCACAAGTGACATTGCCATTGACCTCGGTACGGCAAACACACTGATTATTCATAAAGATAAAATAGTGGTGGACGAACCTTCCATTGTTGCACTCAATAAAAACACTGGAAAAGTTATTGCCATTGGTAAAGAGGCAATGCAAATGCATGAAAAAACCCATGACAGTATAAAAACCATCAGGCCTTTAAAAGATGGGGTAATAGCCGATTTTACTGCAGCTGAGCAAATGATCCGGGGAATGATAAAAATGATTTACAAGGGTAATTCATGGTTTTCTCCCTCCCATAGAATGGTGATTTGCATCCCCTCAGGAATTACTGAAGTAGAAAAAAGAGCGGTTAAGGATTCTGCGGAGCATGCAGGAGCAAAAGAAGTCTATATGATAGCTGAGCCACTTGCAGCCGCCATTGGAATTGGAATAGATATAGAACAACCCGTAGGGTCAATGATTGTTGATATCGGCGGTGGAACCACTGAGATTGCTGTTATTGCGTTATCAGGTATTGTTTGCGATCAGTCCATACGTATTGCAGGCGATGTTTTTACAAAAGACATCCTTGATTATATGAGAAGGCAACACAATCTTTTGATTGGAGAAAGGACCGCAGAAAGAATAAAAATAGAGGTTGGTGCATCACTTTCTGAATTAGAAAATCCTCCACCAGACTATGAAGTAAGAGGCAGAGATTTGATGACCGGAATTCCCAAAGTTATCAAAGTAACTTATTCCGAAATTGCATTTGCACTGGATAAATCTGTTTCTAAAATTGAAGAAGCGGTTTTAAAAGCATTGGAAATTAGCCCTCCTGAACTATCTGCCGATATATATGATAAAGGCATTCACTTAACCGGAGGTGGTGCCTTGCTTAGAGGTCTGGATAAAAGGTTGCATATGAGAACTAAATTACCAATTCATATCGCCGAAGATCCATTGAGAGCCGTTGTAAGAGGAACTGGAATGGCACTGAAACACCTTGATAATTTTAAGGCAGTCCTTATGACATAATTTCTTTGCGAGATGGGAATGAACAGGAAAGTGAAATTATACTCAAAAGCCTACGTTTGAATTGGGGTCACTTTTTAGATTTCTTTACGAATACAGGCTTTTTTTCTTATTCATTTTGCTTGAATTGGCAAGCTTTTGGCTAATTATCAACAATAACATTAAACAAGGCAACTCGTTTTTAAACTCTTCAAATGAAGTTTCTGCGAAACTCATGGAAGTCTCAGATGCTGTAACCGGGTATTTTGGATTGGTGCAAGAAAACGAGAAATTGGCAAAAGAAAATGCCAAACTGAATTCAATGTTGGTGCGGAGCGAGCAAATAATTCAAAAAATGGCCATGGATAGCATTCACATTCCAGCCATGGAAAATCAGTATACTTTTATTGTTGCAAAAGTTATAAACAACTCAGTAGCAAGACCAAACAATTACATTACCCTGAATAAGGGAAGCCTTGATGGAATAAAGCCTGGAATGGGAATTATTTCCCCTCAGGGTGTGGTGGGGCGGGTTATGGTTTGCTCTCCTCATTTCAGTACAGCCACATCCCTTTTGCATTCCAAAATGCTAATTTCTGCGGAAATCTCCAGAATCAATGCTTCCGGATCGCTTAAATGGGGAGGATTTGATCCAGATAGAGCAAATCTGGAATTTGTGGCCAGACATTTAAAACCCAAAAAAGGGGATACAATCCGGACTTCAGAATATAGTAATATCTTGCCCGAGGGCATACATGTTGGTGTTATCAATAGTGTTAAACTGAAAGATGACGCAACCTTTTACAACATAGTTGTGGATTTGGCTACAGATTTCAGCACTCTAAATTTTGTTTATGTGATAGACAATAAGCTAAAGCGGGAAAAAGATACTTTGCAATTTCAAACCACAGGCCAAGTCGAATGAAGGCAGGTAATATTTTCCAACTTGTGCTAAAAGTATTGATTTATCTTTTAAGCTACTTTTTAGTTTTCAGCCATTTACACTTATTTGGGGTCGCACTTTGCCTTAGCTATACCGCCGTAATATTTCTGCTACCGTTCAATACCAATTCTGTCAGGGTTATGTTCTTTGCTTTTTTAGTTGGCCTGGGCATAGATATCTTTCATTCAACTTTAGGAATTCATGCAGCCGCTTGTGTTTTAATGGCCTTTTTTAGGGCGAACCTCTTGCAATGGATGGTGCCTGCAGGTGGATATGAAGAATATATGACGGTTAGCATTTCTTCTATGGGAATAAAATGGTATTTTCCGTATACGGTAATTTTAGTTTTATTGCATCACACATTCTACTTTTTATTAGATACTGCCAGTTTTGAAAATTTCTTCCTGACAGTACTTAAAATTTTAGCAACTTCCCTTTTTACACTAATGACAATTATTTTACTTCAATTGGGTATTGAACCCCCTGGAAGAGGGGACTAATTTTAGGCGCTCTAACTTATCTTTTTTGCAAAACAAAAATAATTTTACTGCGTTTTAACTATTTAATCGCAATCTTAACACTGCTTTATCTGTAAATTTTTATAAAGTACTTCAACTGTGGTGGGCAATAGAACTAAATATATTCGATTTTGGACATGTTTTAAGTTCTTATTTTCGGGACTATTGATTGGATGTTTATTTTCTTGTTCCAACTCAAAAAACGACAGTCTTCTCCTGCTTGACGAAGAAATTCTAAAAAGACCGATTCGGGAAAAAGCGAAAAAAAGGAGAATTGATTCTTTATTATCCTATTACAATCCTTCGGCAAGTAGCCTTGAAAACTTTACTACCTTAAAATCAATTTGCGAAGAATACAAATCCTTCTCATTTGACTCAGCATCCAAGTATTCAGTTTTGCTGCTTAGAGAAGCAAAAAAAAACAAAGTTAAAACTCAGGTCGCTGAGGCCGCGACACTACATGCCTACATTCTCCTTTCAGCTGGGATTATAAATCAAGGTATCGATTCTTTAAAAAATGTTTCTCTGGATAGTTGTGATAACTCATTGAGCGCAAGATATTTATTCACCCTTTCCAAAGGCTACTATGAATTGGCAAATTTCAATTCTGAGAAAGCATTCTCAATTGAATTTAATGAATTAGGAAATCGATATCTGGATTCCGCAATAAAAATTTCTTCTCCAGAATCAATAGAATTTCAATCCTATTCAGGATACAAGGCTCTAAAGGAATCCAAACTTGATAAGGCAAGGACGATTTATGAAAAGTTAATTGTCAGAAGCGATTTGCCTAAAAGGCAACTTGCAATGGAAGCTGCCTGCCTGGGTTACATTTATGAAAAATTAAAGGACAATAGGAAGAGTATAGAATACTTCACCATCTCAGCAATATCTGATGAAATTTTATTGGTTAAGGAGTACACTTCGCTTATTCGATTGGCTTATCATCTTTTCGAAATTGGAGATCTCGATAGGTCAAACTTCTATATCAATCTGGCATTGGAGGATGCCAATTTTTTTGGTTCAAAACAACGTAAAATTCAGGTATTGGAAGTGTTACCCCTTATAAAAGCACAACAACTTGGATTAATTAAGGAAAAAAGAGATAACCTAATAATTCTACTCGCATTGCTGGTTCTATTTCTATTGGGTTGTATTTGGCTGATAAGGACCACAATAATTAAAAATCAAAAAAAATGAAGAGCGATTAGAACAATATAATCATGAACTGGAAAGAAAGAAAAATGAACTAGAAGAGGCGCAAATAATAAAGGAAGAATATGTAGGTCATTTTTTTCAAACCAACACCAGGCTAATAAACAAATTAGAAAAACTCTTTAATGACCTTGAAAAAAGCATTGCCAGCAAAGACATTTCTGAGATAAAGTTCCAACTATCGGTTATTAAACCTAACCATGAAAAGAAAAAATTGCTTCACGATTTTGACCTGGCATTTCTTAAAATATTTCCAGATTTCATAAATGAAATTAATAAAATTATTGACTTGGATGATGATTTTAAGTTTGAGGTTACCGATAGTTTAAACACGGAACTACGAATTTTTGCACTAATGAGAATGGGGATTCACAATAACGAGACTATAGCAAAGGCTTTGGGATATTCTGTTAATACGATTTATACATACAAAACGAAAGTGAGAAATAAATCAAGTTTATCAACAGAAGATTTTGATCTTGCAATCCGAAATATCAGTTCTGTAAAAAAATAATTTTCAAGCATTTTTTTGCCATTCCTTTAAACCTTCTCGATTGGGAAAATGTACCAAACCTATTTTTTTATTTCCCGGCTTTCAAATCGACTGAATGATTTACTTAAGGATTCAAAGATTATTGAATGTTTTTCTCAGGAAAAAGACGAATTGGTTTTTGTTTTTTACACCAAAGAAAACACTTGTTTCAACTTAAGAATTGATTTACACCAGGGAAGAAATCTATTTTCGTTTCCAAAAGAATTTTCAAGGACGAACCAAAATTCAGTAGACCTTTTCAAAGATATAATAGGAGAAAACGTAATCTCGGTAAGGCAAACGCCTGAGGACAGAAGTTTTTATATTGAGTTAAAAAATCAACTTTCACTGTTTATAAAGCTACATGGGGTAAAATCCAATATCATATTATTCAAGGATTCTTCTGTTCTAGAAATTTTTAACAAGAATCTAAAGAAAGACTTTCAATCAATTTCAGACATTCCCGAAAACTCTAATGATTCAACCACAATTGAAAGTTTAACCATAAGTTCCTTTAATACACAATCAGGAATCATAACTCCCAAAATATGGGAAGAATGGGTAAAACTAACTGAGGGATTATCTTTAGAACAAAAACAAGTTGTACTCAAAGGATTTCTTTTTGCCCTTCAATCAGGAAAAATGTATTTATGCCAGGATGAAAAAGAAGTAATCCTCACATTTTTTCAAAAAGAAGAAATCCTTTTTGAAAGTTATGATCCTATTGAAATCTCAAATCAGTTTTCAAAGTACTATTGGCAATTTAATCAGTTCAACAAAAAGAAGACCCAACTAATTTCCCTTCTAAACCAAAAGCTATTTTACATTAAAACACAAATCGAGAATTGTAAGAAGCAATTGTCTGGAGAAGAGTCTAATTCAAAATACCAGGAATATGCAGATTTACTTATGGCATATGGCCAAAACATTCCATTTGGTTCAAATTCAGTTGTTTATCCCAGATTCTTAGACAATAAACCAATAGAAATTAAGCTTAAGCCAGAATTGGGAATGATTGAAAATGCTGAGCGTTTTTATAGAAAATCAAAAGGTCACTATCTGAAACTAGAAGAACTAACAAAAAGAAGGGCTTCCTGGCAAGAACAATACACTACCCATCTGGATTCACTTGAAAAGCTCGGTCTTGTGCAAAATTGGGCCGGTCTTAAGCCATTTATAGCCAACTCGGTTTCAAATAATTTTGAGGAAACAAACTTGCCTTATCATATTCAGTTCTTTTCAGGCTATGATATTTGGGTAGGAAAAAATGCAAAATCAAATGATGAAATGCTAAGGCATGCCCATAAAAATGACCTTTGGCTGCATGCCAGAGATGTTGCCGGAAGCCATGTCATCATAAGAAATAAAAATGGGACAAAGGTTCCAAAACCAGTAATTGAAAGGGCAGGAGAATTGGCGGCATTTTATTCGAAAGCAAAGACAAATGCTTTAAGTCCGGTAATGGTTACCGAGCGAAAATATGTGCGAAAAGGAAAAAATATGCTGCCCGGTCAGGTGAAGGTTGAAAAGGAAATTACAATATTGGTTACACCAAAGGCATAGGACAAGATTCAAGTAACTATTTCTTTTAACCCGAATTTGTCGTTAGGTCTTCGTTATAGAAGGTTAATCACGACAGCAAAACTGTCCTAGGCAAACTTGCAAAAAATCAATCCCTTTTATTCGAAATTCGTAATAGCGCTACGGATACCGAAAAAAAGGTGCGAAGAATCTGATTTCAAGCAGTTTAGACCCGAAATACCTGCCTTTTGACCGACAGGAATTTCCCAATAGTAATTCAGGGTTTAAGGACTAAAGAAGTAAGTGCCTCTGCAAAGTCCTTTTCTCTTTCCGTCGACTGCCTCCCTGGCCGTCCATCTCCTACCACATTCACCTTCCATTTCAACTCAATAAAAGCAATATTCGATGCAAAATACCATATAATAAAACCTGTCGAAATTTTCATCTCCTTACCGTATAAGCAAGTAAGAATATAATAGCATGGTGCCAAAAAAGTAAAAACAGGTTCATTTGTTATCTGAACTTAAGATAAGTCCAGAAATATCTGATTTAATACTATTTATGCTTTAACACCAGATATCCTTCAGATTCTAAATATTTTTCATAAAAAGGATAATCTACAACATCCTTAAAAAGAATAGAATAATTTGAGTTTTCAATATTTTCTTCCTTAAGAGGCAACACCATAAATTGGATATTTAGGTCATGGGCCTTTCTGGTAAAACTGTGAAGGTCAAACTTCATTTTCTCAGTAACCTCCAGATATTCGAATAACTTAAAAGTAACCAACCTATGGGTCTCCAAACCATTAAAAACCAATGGATAATCCACTAAAATGGGTTTCTCCTTTTCAGGAATTTGATCTAAAATTCTGGTGTGCAACCCCACAAAATCACCACTTTTTTGAATCAACCAAACCACCATAATCCAACAAAATAAAAATTGCACAGTGGCTAACCCCCTAAATAACCAAACAATTGGTTTTCTAAACTTTTCTTTTGCCATCCTAAAGGCCAGGCCAACCACCATTGCCATATAGGGAAGTAAATAAATAAGAAATCGTTCTGCAATCTGACTTCCCAAAACATTAAGAGTTAAATTCAAAATAAAAAGGTATACAAGTAAATTTCTATTTTGAGCCCAAAGGCTCTTAAAAAATAGAATCAATGAAAGGATATATAAAATAGAAACAACCCAAACCTTGTAACTCCAAAAAAACCTTTGTTGCTCGTCCAACAATTTAATAACGGCTTTTTGCAACCAACCCAAAATACCGAGGCTGCTATAACTTGCCCCTACCGGGTCAGGCCAGTTTCTCATTTGGAAAAGGAAGGTTTCCATAGCACCTTCTTGCCATAAATCATAAAAGAAAAGGGAGGAAAATAAAAAGGCAGAAAATGTAAAAGCAAGGGTATTTTTAAACCTTCTATTAAAAATTAAAAGACAAAATCCGGCAACTGAAAAAATTAAGCCATTCAAGTGAGTGAAAAAGGCAAGTCCGGCAAAGGCCCCACCAAGAAAAGGCTGAAGAAAATTCGAATCTTTGGTTTTGACGGATTTTTCAACCATCCACCAGGAAAGAAAACCCAAAAACATGAGTAATATTTCTGGGCGATAGGTAAAAGACAAAAAAATAACAAGTGGATTTGCAAATATAAAAGGAACCCAAATGAAAAAAGCCTTTTTTCCAAATGTTGATTCATTCGCCTTAAAATATCGAAATAATACAAAAAAAAATCCAGCAAGAATCAAAAGTGTGGGGACCCTAAGTGTCGCAACCGACCAACCAAATAGCTTTATCAATAAAGCACCAAAAATTATATTCAATCGGTGGTAAACCAAAAGATGACTATCCCATCCGAAATAACCAACCAACGATTCTGTTCTTGGAATCCCATACTTAGAAAACCAAAAAGCCTGCTCCCCAAACCAGGCATCATCGATATAGATATAACGATTCCAAAGGGTACAAAAGAATCCTAATAAAACAAGGCAAAACCCAACTAAAAATATTCTGGAATAGCCTTTTTCAGTAAAAACCATAAATGAAAATAATAAGTAGTGCGAAACTACCCTTTCTATCATACCAAACTCTTATAAATATGAAATAAGCAGAACAAGCCTTTTTCCCCATCGCAAAGCTGTTTATCTACAAATTTCACGCTATAAAACTGGCTTTCGATGGCCATACAGTCAATACTAGATGTATACAATTAAAAAACCATTGAGTTGGAAAAACACATCAGGTTTTAAGACAGCAAATTGATCGAAAAGGAAAAAACATGCTGCCCGGTCAGGTGAAGGTTGAAAAGGAAAATACAATATTGGTTACACCAAAGGCATAAAAAAAGCCCCGACACAAATGAGGGGGCTTTAATTATAATGATCTGGCGGCTACCTACTCTCCCACCGGTTAGGGCAGTACCATTGGCGTTACCGGGCTTAACTACTCTGTTCGGAAT
>JAIXQU010000042.1 GCA_027485575.1 Cytophagaceae bacterium | reverse complement strand
GGTCTTGTGACTTTGATTTTCCAAATCAAAATAGATTCACAAATTTCAGAATTGGTAGGCATTTTAACTTTGATTTCAGTTGGTCTTTTAGAATAAAAATCAAAGTATCTAATGGAATTTTCTGTAAAATTAATATCAGAACGTTCGGGTTTTTGTACACCAAAGTCCCTCCCAACTAAATTAGAAGAAGCCTCGCTTACTGAGCCGGTTATTTTATTGGTCACTCTGATTTTATATCTATAACTCACAAAGTTTGAAGTATCCAATTGAATATTCTCAGTTTTGTACAAAAGCTGATCAGGTGAATAGAAAACACCTTCTTCTTTGTTATTTTCAGTAAAATGGGTTAAAGTCCATTTTTTGTTTTCTGGCTTGGTTGGGGTCACTTCTATGAGCTCGACAAGAATATCTTCCACTTTGAACAAAATGGAATCGCGGCTATTCTTTGCAATATCGGTAGCAGACCTTCCTTCATTTAAAAAGCCTTTTGAAATTCTTGCAGTTTGAAAAGGCTTTTGAGGATTTAAAATACAGTATATCACCTTTCTTTCTTCATAAGGTGCATTTACCTCCAGTTCAGTAGAACAGGAACATAGCCAAACAAAGGCTGGCAGAAGAGTTAATATTTTAAACGCCCTCATTAATTTTACTATTTCTAATTGTCGGGCTGCAAAAGTATTTTATTAACATTGCTTTCGCAATGAAAACAAAAAGGATATTTTTTTCTTCCGGTTCTATTGGCCCCCGGCTTAGATATGTGGTGAAAGAAATCTTTGTGCGGCGGTTGGGCTTTCTTGTCGCCTTTTCAGATTCAGAAGATGTTCGCCCGGACGATTTTGTGGTTGGCTATGGTAATGATACTGGTCAAATAAATTTTCCAGACAGTGGTTATTTATCTCTGGGTCAAACAATTAGATATAATTTAGAAGACGAAATTTCAAGCCTGAAGAAAGGGATATCCTGTGTCAATGGCACATTGTCTTTGGATTTGCCAGCAATCGTTTTTTGGTTTTTGAGCCGGATGGAAGAATATGATGTTGAATCCGAGACAGATTCCTATGGACGATTTAAAAGCCAAAATTCTTATTTGGTTAAAAATAATAGCCAGAATTATCCCATCGTTGATTTTCTGGTGAAGAGTTTTTCTCAGATTTTAATTGATTTTGGATTGGCCATTGATCAAAAGAAATCTGAGTTTGAAATTAGTTTTGATATTGACAATCCAACCGCCTTTCTCCACAAGGGTTTTTGGAGGACTTCAGCTGGTTTTTTTCAGGATTTACTAAAATTAAATTTTTCCGGAATAGCTGAGCGTTCCAGGGTCCTATTGGGTTTAACCAAAGATCCGTACCAGAATTTCGATGCCATTGTCAAAGATTCAGATTTGTTCCAAAAAAAACCAAATACATTTTTTTGGATTGGCGATTACGGAAAAAATGACAAAGGCCTATCCTGGAAATCAGATTTTTTTTTTTTTTTTTTTGTCCGACATTCAAAAAAGTTTCCAGTGGGTTTGCATCCATCTTTTAAATCTTATTTAAATTCAAATCAGTTAAAGGTTGAAAAAGGAAGGTTGGAATCCCTGTTAGAATCAAAAGTTGAAATTAGCCGGTTTCATTTTTTACGATTTAAACTACCGGAATCGTATCGGATTTTGTCTGATGCAGATATAAAGGAGGATTTCAGTATGGGTTTTTCGGATATTTCAGGTTACCGGGCTGGAACTGGTTTTTCTTTTTATTGGTATGACCTGGAATCTGAGATTGAAACAGATTTACTTATTCATCCTTTTTTTACGATGGACAGCATTTCGAAATTTAAGTACCAGGAGAGTGCAACTGCATTTGTTAAAAGAGTCCAAAATGCATTGAATGTTTCCGAAGAATTACATAGCAAAGTACACGTCATTTTTCATAACGAACACTATGCCTGGAAAGGTTGGGAGAATTTAATTCAAAGATTGAAAACTATCTGATTTTTAGATTTAACCCAACAGAAATGATTCCTGAAGAAACCTGGATTCCTTTGGTCTGGGCACTTAATCCGTCAGGCATTCTGCTGTAAGACACCTCGCCCACTATCTTTTTGCTAATTTCCTGTTGGTAGCCAAACCGATATCCAAATGCGGTTTTATGGGAAGGAGCTATAAACTTTGAACCAGTAGCCAAAGATGATTTACTGGTTTGGTGAAGGATACTCCAGAAAACAATGGAGGCAAATGGACCCGAAATTGATTTTTTAAACAAAGTGGGCTGAATACCTAACTCTACATTTGAATAAGTCAATTCCTGAGTTCTGGTTTCATCTTGTTTGGACAATACCGGTTCAGCTGAATAGGAGAGCCCATTTGAATTTTTAACAACATAAGATGAAGGGCTTTTCAGAGTATTTGTCATTTCGAGGGTGTTTTTTTGGTACCCAAGTTGCAATCCGGAAATAAAATTTAACCAATCCAAAATATGATAATGAAACTTAAACTGCAGGCCTGCCATCCATGACTGTGACGGTTTTTCGAAATTATATAATTGAATGTTGTGGTCTGCAGTCCCTTGGTTGACAATAATATTTCTCTGACTATATCCGCTTAACAATCCGGTAGTTATATACAATTTTTGATTGTCCTTTCTTTTCTGGAGCGGTGGTAATACTATTCTTTTTATAAAATTATCAGGTAAATTTAGTAGTTCTAATTTTCCTTCTTTCAATTCAAGAAAGTCAATATTGTAATCAATTCCATTTTCTGGTTTAATTTCATGAAAATTGTTTTCTCCTTCTCCTCCAGCAATATTATCATGTGACTCAGGAGTCAAAATGGCCAGATGATTGATACCGACAGTCTTTTCCACAGTTAAACTGGACCCATTGCCAGAAAAGTTATTGGTTTTTTCACTTTCGTTTTGAATCAGGTTGCTTTTATTTACGCTTGCTACTGTAATGACATTCAATGAATTAGTACTCAAACGGGCATTGTTTTTCTTTTGATTTAATTCTATGGAACCTGAAGAAGATGAAGTTGATTTTTCAATTGATTCAGAGATGTTATTTGAATGAATATTTTTTAATTCTTCACCAATGGTTTCCGGTTGTGTTTTTTCTGAAATTTCAGAAATTGGTTTGGCTTTTTCTGACTCATTTAATTGTGCTTCAGATATTTTGCCTTTTCCAGAAATGGACGGCAATGCATACCTGGTGTTATTTACATCTTCAGAAGAAATTCCGGATATGGCATTTTTAGGTGTGTTTCCTGCAAGGTTCTGGTCAACATAATGCGATAGAACGCCTAGTGCAAAAATTACAATGGGTACAAACATTGTAAAGAATAACCGGTCATATTTTCTGTCTTTGGAAATGACTTCTTCTATTTTATTCCATCCATTTGGAATGGGTTCATCGGACCAGTCATCAAATTTTTGAGACAAAAAGCCCTTTTCTTCGTTGTCTTTCATGTTACTAAGTGGCCTAATTGGTTTTTAAGTAGTTGTCTTGCACGGGAGTATTGTGATTTGGAAGTACCTTCACTAATGCCTAACAGTTCTGTTATTTCAGCATGTCCATATCCTTCTATGGCAAAAAGGTTGAAAACCAATCTTGCTCCTTCCGGTAGTTTTTCCAATAGTTTTAATATTTCTTCAACAGTCAGGGCAGAAAGTGCATCGCTAAACCCATCTGATGTATAGCTATTCAGGAGATGGTCGTCTTCTGTGTAGTCTATATGTTTTCTTTTTCTGGAATGAAACTGATTGATGGATTCCCGAACGAAGATCCTTTTCATCCACCCTTCAAAAGAGCCTCCATTATAAGTTTCCAACGAACGGAAAACTTTTACAAAACCAAGTTGTAAAACATCTTCGGCTTCCATTCTGTCATTTGAATATCTGAGACAAATTCCTAATAATGGCTTGGCAAAACGCTCATATAAGGCCCGTTGGTATTTCGGGTCTTTCTTGAGGCAGCCCTCCACAATTAGCTGAATATCATCCCTTTTCAATCTGATATTTTTTAAGTTTTAATAAAGAAGGAGTGGATTTTTAATCCACCCCTTCAATCGCTTTCAATCCTCATAATTTTTACCTTAACCTAACTTTCTTGAACTAATAAAACTAAATTTTCAAAACTCTACATTGACCTGACCAGTGTCCTTGATTCCTGCCATATTTCGAAATATGTAACCAAGGATAAAGGGTTGGTTATGGTTTGCACCGGGTTTCTTTCTTAATATTTTGCAGATGTCTTCATCATCGTGATAATTGACAACTTGCAAATTCTCAGAAACTGGAAAAACATCAAAAAACACCTCATCAATATTTCTTTGGCATGCCTCTACCTGATTTGCAAAGTCTGCTCTTCTAACTTTTCGTGAATATCTCGCCTTATAAGGCCTCGACATGTTGTTTACATGGAAAATAGAATTGCAATACACCTTGCCCGTATCAATGACGAAGTTTAAAGTTCTTTGTTCACATTCAAAAGGATAATTCGAAGTATCGCAATTTGAATATTTGATAATTCCGACCATCGTGGTTACGAGGGGAATATATCTTAATGTTATGTTGATAGAATCATTGACAATTTCACATTTACTAATGAATGAAGGATATGAGTCTATTTTTTGAATATTGTTTGCACAATATAAATCACCGGGATGAAATGGATATTTATAAATCAAGCTTCCCTTTAAAGCCATTTGTTGTGCTGAATATTCAAAACTTTCTGAATAAACTGGAAAACAAGGTTTGGCTGGGTTTTTAGAAACTTTAATTTTAACCTGGTTTTTTTTACATAGTCCGGGTCTGCAAAGCTCATAGTTCAATGATTCAGTTTCTTCAAACCCTTCAAAAGCAACATAGCGAAATTTGGAGGTATTCTGGACTGCAGTAAGGGTTCCATGTTTTGGCGGCTCAAATGAAATGCCAACAGGTTCCGTTATTCCATTAACTTCCAATATATCAAATTCTGCAGTTCCTCCTTCCGCATTTATTTCAATAGGTACAAGTTCAGTTTTTCCAAATGTATCAGGAGAAGGAATTTCCTTCATCCTGCTGCATCCGGCACAGAAAATTAAAAGTAGTAGAGTAAGTTGTATGGACTTGAATTGTCTCATTTAAATTGTTCTGAGTTTTCCTCAGTTATTTTAATCAGCAAGTACAAGACAATTGTTGCTGGGTTATGGTTGTAAAAATATAAATATTTTTTTGAGAAAATTAAAAAAAACATTGCTAGTCAATGGTTTAACTTGTATGGTCAGCCACAATTAGCCATTTGCCTTTCAATTTTCTGAAAAGAAGTGTGAAATAACCCCCTTTAAATTTCTTGTCAATTTTTAGCAGCCACTTTCCGGTAACAAGTGCATCCAGGTCACCTATCAATTCCACGTGAATGATGTCAAAATCCAGCTTTCCCATTGCAACGGAATCGGCATAATTTTTCTTGTAATTGGCCATTACCTTTTCCCAACCATATGTAACACCTCGGTTGGAAACAAAACGTAACGTATCTGAATTCCAGTAACCTGCCATAAATCCATCAAGGTTTCCTTTGTTCCAATCCTCCTGTTGTTTGTGTAAAACAGCAAGAATTTGTTTTTTCTTCTCGTGGGCAGGATTTGGAACTTGTTTGGTGGACTCCTTAGGCTTAGGCGTTGAAGGCAAAACCACTTTTCCGGTTTGTGCCCAAACGGTAAGGCCTGCAAAGAAGAAAATAAGACTAAGGTTTTTGCGCAACCACCACATCATAAGGGTCCAAAGTAACAGCATCGGAAGCAATTTTTTGTCCATTTCATAAATTTATCCCAAATTTTACTACAGAAAAAGCTTTTGGTTCATTAAGGATTGATTTTTCCCTTAAGTAATATAACTTGGAGAGGACTTGGATTAGGTTATAAAGCCTTGAAAATCAATTATTTAAATCCTATTGCTTAATCTTGGTTTATTGCTGAAGAAATTTCTGTATCAGTTACTGTTTTGGTTCATATTTTACCAGGAAAATGAGGTGGCTTCTGCCAGCTACTTATTTCTTGCCTATCAGCAATGGGTACTCTTTCCGGTCTGCTTCTTCCTGAATGATGTCAGTGAAATACTTGGTGTTTGCGAACTTGATTTCACTTTTTTCCCAACCTGCAAAAAACAGATAATCAACCATCTGTCCACTTCTTATTTTTAATTTCGCGTACCAGGTATGGCTCACAGTATCTTTTTCCGGAAAAGGGACTATCCTTGGTGCTTCTCCATATCCACTGAAAATTTTAGAAGAAAATAATAGTCCCATACCCAACATATCATCGTTTTCACTCTGTCTTCCGTGAGAAGCTAAAGAGGTAAAAGCAAGGTTATTGGTATGGTACAATGCCATACCGGGATTTTTAATATTGGCAATTCCAACGGCAATTTCTTTATCACCGGTAAATCCTGTAATGGTGATTTCATTTTTATACCAGTATTTACCTGCCCAAATCGAAATATGCTGCTTCACATTGTGGTTGCTTCCATCGACATTCCAACCCTCGTAAATTAGCTCTATCATAGACCGAACAGGTCCATCGGCAATTTGCCTGTAAGATGCGGATAACGTTTGTTGTATAGGAATTGGTAATCCCTTGTCCATCAAAGCAAAACCTCCTGCACCGAGCGACGGACCAACTTTTAGAATATCCATTCCCCAGGGACACATTCTGTTGTAATCTCTGTAAGAGACATCTACAGAATCCATGACCAATTCAGATGTGGTTTTTCCAAAAATATCCATTCCATTTCTCGAATCGAAGTAGTTCCTGAAACCAACTTTGTCATTTTCCCAGCTTGGCCCTTCCATCTGATAACGAGGTGGTTGCTGTTGAGGGGTCCACCAGTCCGGTCGGTTTTCGGTAGTTACTTGTCTGAACTTTCCATCCCGGTTTTCAGAAACGCCAAACCAGGATTGTGTTCGCTTTGGGTAAACAGTAGCTTTTTCTGGGTCTACCCATTTTACTTTCAATTCTGACTTGCTATTCCGCTCAATATCAATCTCAAACGCCAATTCATCCCAGTTTCCATCTCCATTGATATCATCCAATTGTGAGGGTATTTCTTTTCCATTGAGGGTAAGAACAATGGCTTTTTTAGAAGAAGGAATTTCCACAAAGGCAGATAATGCTTCTTTGGAGATTACAACAGGGTCTTCAATCCGGCTTACTCCTGAAGTATTTGTGATTGTAAATTTTCCTGATTGGGCAAAAATATCAACTCCAGAGATTAGAAGAATAGAAACTAAAATTCTGTTTTTCATTTGGTTAATAAACAAAGCTGGCAGATTCAATGGTCAATCCAGGTCCAATTCCCATTAAAACACCAGCGTGATTCTCAGGATTTGGATTTAATTCTAAAAACTGCTCAAGTGCAAATAAAACAGAAGCTGAGGAAACATTGCCGACCAACTCCAAAGCTTTTCTTGAATATTGGGTTTGGATATGATTCAAACTCAAAACTTCCTGAACTTTATCCAGAATTCGTTTGCCACCCGGGTGAATAATCCAATGGAATATTTTATCTGTTTCCAGTTTTGAGACTTTGAATAAACCATCCAAAGCGTGTGTAATGGATGTTTCAACACTATTGGGTAAGTCTTGTGTCAACTTCATTTCAAAACCTGTTTCGCTAAGGCTCCAGGCCATATCGTCAGCAGCAAAGTGAAAGTAGGCCTGGCTTTGGTGGCTTATTTCAACAGAGTTTTCTTCTAATTTCCCGGAAGAGACAATTACACAAGCAGCTCCATCCCCAAAAATCGCATTGGCTAAAATGTGGTCAATATCCCATTTGGGTTGAAAATGAAGGGTGCAAAGTTCAAGGCAAACAATCAAAACTTTGGCGTTCTGATTTGATTCGGAGATTCCTTTGGCATATCTCAATGCATGAAAAAAGCCGTGGCAACCCAAAAAATTAAAAGCCGTTGCCTGAATTTGATTTGAAAATTTAAACGTATGAACCAACTCAACTTCCATGCCCGGGGCCAATTGACCTGTGCAGGATACATAAACTAAATGTGTGATTTCCTGTAGATTACTATATCTAGCCTCCAGTTTTTGTTTGAGTGTTTCAATCAATTGGTTAGCTAGTTTTCTGCCTTCATTGGCATAAGTTTGCATACGGGCTGAAGTTGCCGGGGCCTTGATTTGACTGAAAAAATTCCCGTTATCTTTTTTGAAGTCGGGTAAAACAGAATACCTCGTTTTTATTCCTGAATTCTGATAAACAGATTGAACCGACCTTCTTATCCACGTATCGACAGGGGCATGGCCAAGCATAAAATTTTGGATTTCATCTTGGGGATAGGAATATTGAGCAGTTTGCGTAGTAAGAAAAGAAAGAAATGCAGGCATATGGTTGAGACTCAGATTTGGCTCAAACCTGACGGTCAAAATTAGAAATTAATAGGATCTTATTTTGATAAATATATTGGAAGAAAAATAGGGCGGTTAAAGCAACAATG
>JAIXQU010000037.1 GCA_027485575.1 Cytophagaceae bacterium | reverse complement strand
CTCGTTTCATTCAATGTGGACAGCAGCAACAAAGCTTTCCCTTTGCTTTTCTCCCGGACCAATGCCCCGGTTAACGGATTAAAACCTGATTCCAACTTGTTTGCCAGTCAGGAAAAACCGTATTGGATATTTCAACCCCTCGATACCGGCGTCAGATATGTGTCCAGCTTTTTGCGGTTGGACCAGAATTCGATTCAGAACGAATTTACCATGGTTCTTTCTGAACCCCGAGACCTGAAGGTTTTTAACCGGCCTTTAACCAACGCAGGTTCCTGGCAATTGGTGGACACCTGTCAACTCATTGCTTTTGGAACGGGTCATTTTATTTTCACAGGTTTTGCTGCCGGTCAGATTATGGTGGGCGTGCCAAAGGAATTGGTTTTTGCTACGGGTCTGGTAAAAAATCCCAATCCAACCGTAAAAGGCTATTGGGATGATTCCAACCAACTTTTATTGTTTTGGGATCCCAATCCATTTCAGATGGAAATCGAACTGTTGGAAACCACGGGCAGGGTAGTTCAAAGATGGGCAACAGACAATGCTTCCCAAAACCAATCGTCACAGGTTTTACAACTCGAGTATCCCCTGGCAAAAGGTATTTATACCCTTCGGTTGAAATTGAATCAGGACGGGAAATCCGTTGGTTTCCAGACCTTAAGGTTGGTTAGATAAGGGTAAAAAAGGCTATTTCCATATTCAGGAAGGATAGATCCAGCCAATTACCTTAGCTTTGCGGCCCGTTTGCTATGATTTCAATTACAAATCTTTCTTTTCACTTTGGGGCCCGTGCAATGTATGATGAGGCCAACCTGCATATTAAACCCGGTGATAAAATTGGCCTTATTGGCGCCAATGGAACAGGAAAATCTACTTTACTCAGAATTATCACCGGTGAATACCAGCCAGATGGAGGTTCCATTTCCATGGCCAAGGATTGCTCCATCGGATTTCTCAACCAGGATTTATTGTCTTACCAGACCGAAGACAGCATTCTTCTTGTGGTGATGCAAGCCTTCCAAAGGGCGCTCGATGTCCATGAAGAAATGGAAAAAGTGCTCCACGAAATGGAAACCAACTACAAGGATGAACTGGTAGATCAATTGGGAGAATTGCAGGAAGAATATGAAAGATTGGATGGATTTACGCTTCAGGCCCGGGCAGAAGAACTGTTGGAAGGCCTTGGTTTTCCGACCGCAGAACTTCAGCAGCCATTGAGTTCATTTTCAGGAGGATGGAGAATGCGGGTAATGCTCGCCAAACTCTTGCTTCAAAAGCCTTCACTTTTGCTTTTGGATGAGCCTACCAACCACCTTGACCTCCCTTCCATCAAATGGATTGAAGAATATCTGGAAAGATATGAAGGTGCCTATATTGTCGTGAGCCATGACCGGTATTTTCTGGACAATACCGTTGAAATAACCGTAGAGGTGGCCAATGCCAAATTGAATGTGTATGCAGGGAACTATTCTTTTTATATGGAAGAAAAAGCCCAGAGAAACGAAATTCAAAAAGGCGCATTTGAAAATCAGCAAGCCAAAATAAGACAAACCGAAAGGTTTATTGAGCGATTTAAAGCCAAAGCATCCAAAGCCCGACAGGTTCAAAGCCGGGTGAAAGCACTTGCCAAAGTAGATTTGATAGATGATGTGGTGGACGAAAATGCCAAGGTCAATTTTAAGTTTACTTTCGATACGCCTTCCGGTAGAAATGTGATCAACATAGACCACATGAGCAAAGCCTATGGTTCGAAGGTGATTTTTAAAAATTCGGAAGCCAGGATTGAACGCGGACAGAAAATCGCTTTTATCGGCGCCAATGGAAAAGGAAAATCTACCCTGCTTAGAATTATCAATGGTTCAGAGCCCTTTGATGGAGAGCGGGTTATGGGTTACAATGTTCGGGATACCTTTTTTGCCCAGCATCAGCTGGAAGCATTGCGATTGGAAAACAACCTGTTGGAAGAGCTTCAGCAAACCGGAACGACAAAAACAGAAATGGAACTTCGGGGGATCCTGGGTTGCTTTTTGTTTTCGAACGATGATGTTTTCAAAAAAGTAAAAGTCCTTTCCGGAGGGGAGAAAAGCAGGGTTGCCCTGGCAAAAACCCTTCTTTCAAATGCCAATTTTCTATTGCTGGATGAGCCAACCAATCACCTCGACATGGTTTCTGTGAACATCCTCATTCAGGCATTGCAACAGTATCAGGGTACTTTTCTTGTAATCAGCCACGATAGATTTTTTGTGGAACAGATTGCCAATACCATCTGGTTTATAGAAGATCACCAGCTCAAAGAATATCCGGGTACATATGAAGAATATGAATACTGGTTGGAGGAAAGGCAAAAGAATGCCACTCCACTGCCGGTTGCCCCTGAGAAAAAAATAAAGCAACCTGAAAAACCGGTTGAAAAAAAGCCGGAGGTAAACAACAATGTTTTGTTGAAAAAGGAAATTGATCTTGCCGAACAGCAAATCAATGAGCTGGAAATCAAGAAAGAAGACCTTGAAAAGGAAATGGCCTTACCCAGTGTGTTTGGAGATTTTGCGAAGCTTCAAACCTACAAGCTCAATTATGAAAAGGTGAAATCCGATCTTGCTGCTGTCACCCAGAAATGGGAGTCGCTGGTAGAGCGGTTATAGGCCTTAAGCCTGGCACTTTCGGGTAAGTCACCAGTCTCTGGATAGTTCTCTCTGATTTGATAAAATCCTATATTTAGACTGTCGCTATTTCGGATTGATGGCAATATGTGGGTAAAAAAAACAGGTCAATCCATTGCTCCTGAAAAAAAATCCGATTACGGCTGGTTTAACGTGGATTTGGATTTTCTTTTTGCGGTTAAATTTCCTTTCCTTTCAGTTTTTTTATTCAGGTTTGCGCATTGTTAAAACTTAATCCGGTACCGGTTTTAAATCCTTATTTATCAGCATGTTCAGGAAAATATTTGTAGCCTTAGGGCTGTTCGGTTTCATTGTTTTTACTTCCAATGGCCAAATCATCAATTCATCTCAGATAGATTCTCTTGTGAATCTTACCCTCAAAACTTTTGATGTTCCGGGCATTTCTGTTGCCGTGGTTAAAGATGGCAAAGTGGTTCATTCCAAAGGATATGGCTTGCGGTCGCTCAAAAATAACCTGCCAACGGATGAGAATACATTGTTTGGAATTGCAAGCAACAGCAAGGCCTTTACGGCATCGGCCCTTGCAATTCTGGTAGATGAAGGCAAATTGAAATGGGATGACAAAGTGCGTGAATACATTCCGGAATTTAAACTCTATAGTCCTTTTGTCACTGAAGAGTTCACCATCAAAGATTTGCTGACCCATAGAAGTGGCCTTGGCCTTGGAGCAGGAGATTTAATGATGTTTCCGGACTCCAGTGATTTTACCAGGAAGGACATCATTTATAATCTTCGGTATTTAAAACCCGTTTCAGGATTCAGGACCCAATATGACTATGACAACAATTTGTATATCGTTGCTGGTGAGGTTATTCAACGGATTACAGGTATATCATGGGAAGATTTTATTGACCAAAGAATCCTCAAACCTTTGGGCATGAACAGTACGGTCCCTTCTATGGGCAGTTTGAAAAATAAAAGCAACCTTATTTCACCCCACGCTCCGGTCAATGGAAAAGTAGTTCCACTAAATATAGATTGGAGCGAAACCGCCAATGCTGCAGGCGGCATTGTGAGCAATCTGCCTGATCTCTGCAAATGGATTACCATGCAAATGAATGGAGGAAGATACGGCGATAGTTTGAAGAAGAAGATTTTTAGTCCGGAGCAACACAACGAAATGTGGTCTCCTCAAACCATCATCCCAACTTTTACCGCTCCACCATACAATACACATTTTGCGGCATATGGTTTGGGTTGGTTTCTGAGTGATGTGAAGGGTTATAAGCAGGTGACGCACACAGGTGGTCTGGCGGGAGTCGTTACACAGGTCACTTTGTTGCCTGAGCTCAAATTGGGCATCATCGTATTAACCAATCAGCAATCCGGAGCTGCTTTTACAGCCATTACCAATACCATAAAAGATAGCTATTTGGGCGTTACAGGATTAAACCGCGTGAAGCAGATGAAAGACCGGGTAGATAAAAACGAAAAGGAAGCCAAAGAAATTACGGAAGGAATAGCCAAGGAAATAGAACTTCAAAAAAAGAACAGCAAATCGAAACCCGATTTTAAGCTCTTTGCAGGAAAGTATAAAGACGATTGGTTTGGCGAGGTAGAAATTGGGATGAGAAATGGAAAGCAATGGTTGCATTGCAAGCGTTCTCCAAAACTTACCGGCGAACTGGAATACTATAAGGCCAACTCATTCATTGTGAGATGGACAGACAGAAGTTTTGATGCCGATGCCTATGTCAATTTTGGATTGGACCAGGATGGAAAAGGGGAGACAATCAAAATGAAAGCCATTTCTCCTTTGACTGATTTTAGTTTCGATTTTCAAGATTTGGATTTGAAGCGGGTGAAGTAAAACCGGCCCTGGAATTTTAAATTTCAAGGTTGTCAGGTGAAATTCCATGGTTGATTTTTGCTTTTTTATGAACAAAACTGACGTTCCAATTTTCAGATTTCGAAATTTCTAATCAAGAGTAAATGGTTTCGAGAAATTTGAAATAATGGGATGTGAAAAGGATTATGCGGTAATTGGGTGAACAATTTACTGGAAATGGATGGGAAAAGAACATTGTGTATAATGCTTTGGAAAATCAGTTGGATTGGAAAGATTAGGGACAAATTAAGTTTATAGGAACAGTTTATTGTTGAAGACTTTTTATCATAAGGCCTAAATAGAAAAAGCCTCTGATTTTTTGCAGGACGAAAAGCCAATAACCAAAAAAGCCAATGACCCGCAAAGGGCCATTGGCTCGAAAAAATTCTAAAAGTTTTTATTTTAATTAAAATAAAAATCCAATTCTTATCGCAGAGTTAACATTTGGACCAAAGTTTAACATTGCATCTTTACCCTCTTTACTTTCGATAGAAACGGACCCAGCTTTTGTAACAGTCTTAAATGGGGATGTATAGCTTAATCCAAAGCCTAACTCAGCACCAAAATATAAATGTTTGGAAAAATAATAATCAAAACCAGCCAAACCATTTAAACCAAATCTGAAAGAACCATCTTCATTTGTAGTAGTTGTTTCTTCAATATCGTCGTCTTCATTTTGTTCTTGAGATACTGCAGAAGTTCTTCTGAAATTTAAATCAAGTTCTGCTCCAACATATGGACTAAGTCTATCAGTTCCTTCAAAGTGTGATTCAAAACCTGGTCTTAAATTGAATTCAAAAGAACTTTCAGAATCTTTCAATTCTTTATCATTAGCTCCATCGGCAGTATTTGCATCTTGAGTAATTGTGGATTTGCTCATATACCCCAAAAATACATTAGCCCTAATTGCCATGGTATTTGAGGTAAATTGCCGGTATCTAAGACCTGATATGCCAAGAGGAGTACCTCCCAGTGGGGTAAACTGAAGTTCAAGATTCTTCATGCCTGCTGATTGTTTGAAATCTTGAGCATTTACTGTAGCCGATGCTACCAAAATTGCGATACTAAATAGTGTTTTTTTCATTTTCTTTTTTTGTCAATTGTGTTTAAGACACTGCAATGTTGCATCGAAGTTTTTGTCCAAAATATTTAAGTTATTCAATAAAAGGTACATAATTTTAAATAAAATATTTTGCCAAAAATATTTATTTAAAATATTGAAAATCAATGGATAAAATATTCTGACTATGATGTTTTGGTGAATTAATAGTTGAAATAGTGTTAACAAATTTCAATAACACTGTGGATTTTTTTATTTCCAATTTCTAATTATGTTGCCAAAATTCAAAATCTTTAAAATTCGCTTAAAATTAATTTGTAAACCACAGCCTTTTATCTGCTCATTTACAGTTAATGAAGAAAGGAATTGAATGATTTTTTATTCCTAAATCGTCCAGATATCCAGAGAGGGTAACAGATTTCGTCGATACTTTTCATTTGTCTGTTTTAGGTTTTTTTCGTTGCAGTTATATATAGCTGACATTTTTTACGGTTTCAGTTGTCTACACCTGACCCAAAGTTTTTACGTCCCAAAATAAGAAGCTTGCCTATATTAATCCGGGACCGAGCTTTACCAAAACGTAGAAAAGGATTTGGGCATACCCAAAATAATGAAGATTATCAGGTGAGAGTAATGAAAGCCGGAATTTTGACTAAGGCTTAGTTATGCTGAACTTAAAAGAAGTCAGTAATATTTTATCGTTATTGCTGCTGCTCCCTCCATCTGACCCACGTGCAGACCTGATTATGACTTCATCTGTCCCGGCGTAATTAGAGTCTGGTTTGTAGTGATAAACTATTTTGCCTGTGTTGAAATTATTTTCTAAAAAGCTGACAGAAAAATGAGTGGCTTGTTTGGAAATGGTAGCGCCTTCTTCATCCCCGAAATTTCCAAGGTCATATTGAAAAGGCTCATTCATTTTTAAAGTTTGATTGATCGATTGTCCCGATTCTTCCTTTTTGCATGAAATGGAAATTAAACCAGTGGCCAGAAAAAAGACCAACAGATATTTATTACATATTTCTAAATCCTTCCAATTCATGGTCTGAATAATAGGGCTCCAAAGAAATAATCTTCAGATAAGTTGATCTTGCTTCTTCTAATTCTCCAAGGAGGAGATAGGATTTGGCCAGAAGACCTAAAATGTTAATGCTGGATTGCCCTTCTTCTAACAATTGTTCTAATATTGTTTTGCAATTATCATATCCCTTTGAAATAAAATTGACACGGGCAAGTCCGGCTTTGCCCATATGTCCAAGGTCGCCATCCAGAATTTTACAGAACTCCGATTCTGCCTCTGAAAGATGACCAAACTCCACCAGATGGTCGGCCAAAATAAATCTTACAAACTGGTTTGATGGATGATGTTCCAGATATTCTTCAAATAGTTCAATTAGGGCGCTTCTCATTATTTACGGGTTCAAAAATGAAATGTAATTAGGGTCAACAAACCTATATTTATATTGTCTAAAAATAAAAATATAGCCTGGATTTATTTTTTGAATTTAATGGTCTTTGTGGAAAGTAATTTGCCATTTCGCCAGGTTTCTATTTTGTATTGAGCGCCTTCTTCATTGGTAAAAGTCCATTTTCCATTTTTTCTACTGTTTTTGTAGAGACCAACAATATGTATTTTGCCTTTCGGATGAAATGCCTTGAATTCACCCTGAATATAATTTCCTTGAAAAATGAATATTTCATTCACTTTTCCATTGGGATGGAAGGTTTTAGATTTTCCGGTTTTCAAGCCATGCGCATATTCATCCTCTGTTAATTTGTTTTCCAGTGAGTCATAGCTGATTTTCGTTCCGCTTAGTTTTCCAGCAATATCATAACCCTGTTTTTCTCTTATTGCTCCATTTTGATAGTATGAAAGCCATTCTCCAACTGGTTTGTCCTTGGGTCCATATTGCCTTTCAAATTCCTGTTTTCCATTTTCATACCATCCCTTTGAACTCACTTTTACATCCTTTTCATATTGGGCCTTTTCCTTTGTTTTTCCAGAAATATAAAAGTACTCTGCCAAACCATTTTTCTTCCCTTGAATCCAGTTGACTTTACTTTTTACTACCCCTTCAGGATAATAGGTTTTGAAAACGCCGTGGTAATTTCCATCCAAATAAAAGCCTTCCAGCATTTTTTTTCCTTCGCGGGTATAGCTAATAAATCCTCCGTTTTGTGTGCCTTTTTCAAGATGCGACTCCGTGTCTAACTGGCCATTGTCATAATAGACCTTATAATCTCCGGTTAAATATCCATCTACATAGTTGGCATCAATATACAACACTCCGGATTTATAATACTCCCGGCTTAGCCCATTGGGCTTGCCTTTTTTATGGTTTATTTCTTTCTTTAAAATGCCGGATTTATAATATTCCAAAGCCAGGCCTTTAATAGAATCGTTTTGGAAAAATGCCTTTGATTTCAGACCACCACCTGAGTAGAATGCTATGAGGGAATCGTTAAGTTTATTGTTGGCAAACCAGGCTTTTTGAAGCAAGACACCGGTGGAGTCATAGGCAATCATGGCTCCATCTTTCTTTCCTTCTTTAAAACTGGCTTCCAGTCTTTTTTTGCCATTTGGAAAAAATTCCAGAAAAAGACCCTCTTTTTTTCCATCCGCATACTGGCCAGTCATGGCTGTTTTTCCGTTGGGATGATAACTTTTAAATGGACCCACCAAAAGGCTGTCTATGTCATTATTCAGGCTATATT
Organism: Cytophagaceae bacterium; assembly: GCA_027485575.1. GTDB lineage: Bacteria > Bacteroidota > Bacteroidia > Cytophagales > Flexibacteraceae > CAMDMI01. The sequence continues at coordinate 4,754 of JAIXQU010000037.1, read as the reverse complement.
CTGAACGGATTTGTTTTTTTGAAATGGTGTCAAAATAGGTTTTTACCTTAATCTGGGCAAAGGCAGAACCTGACTGAACGATGGAAATCAGGCAAAAAGAATAAAAAATAAGTGCAGGCTTCAATTCTAAAGTTTTTGTTTGCAAGCAAAAACGAAAGTAAAGGTTAAAAATTGATAAAGATGTTGTCTGCTATCGGAAAAAAATTACAATCGATTGAGAAAGAATTATCTCCATTCGAAACCCGGCTTTTACCCGTTTCTAAAACTTTTCCTTCTGAGGCGATTTTGGATGCTTATGAATATGGTTATAAGTCATTTGGAGAAAACAGGGTGCAGGAATTACTTCCCAAGTTTGAAGCCCTTCCAAAAGATATTGATTGGCATCTCATCGGCCACCTGCAAAGCAACAAAGTAAAATACATTGCCAGTTTTATATCTCTGATTCAGTCTGTTGACTCAGAAAAACTTCTGGTTGAAATAGACAAACAAGCGTTAAAAGCTGGCCGGCAAATTTCCTGTTTGCTGCAGATTTATATTGCAAAAGAAGAAACCAAATTCGGTTGGGAACCAGAAGAGGTTATCCAATTTTACCAAACCGGAAGATTGGCTGAATTTAAAAATATTCAAATTAAAGGGTTGATGGGAATGGCTTCCAACACCTCGGATCAGGCTCAGGTGCGGTCTGAATTCAGAAAACTTAAGGGACTTTTTGATGCATTAAAGGCATTTGACATACTTCCGAATTCAAAAATGGAAACACTTTCCATGGGGATGAGTGGAGATTATTTGCTGGCAGCTGCTGAAGGTTCTACCATGGTAAGGATGGGTTCTTCCATTTTTGGCGCAAGGTAAAACGCATATTAGTCCACTTTTTTTGATAGACTTTTTACAATATCGCAGCTCAATTGAAAAATGAAAAAAACAAAAGAAGATAGGAGGGAGGAATATAAAAAATTGGTGGAGCTCTATGGATCACCCTTGTATGTTTATGATTCCACCCAGATTGAGAACCAGATTAAAAAGCTCAAATCTGCCTTTTCCGGGTTTGATTGCAAACTGCACTATGCCGCAAAAGCCCTTAACAATCAGGCTATTTTGAAATTGGTCAGAGAATTTGGTTGTGGATTGGATGCCGTTTCTATTCATGAAGTGGAGTTGGCCCTGTTGGCTGGTTTTCCAAAAGAGGAAATTCTTTTTACACCGAGCAATGCGCCTTTTTCTGAAATTGAGAAAGCGGTGGAATTGGGCATTCACATCAATATAGATTCTTTGTCTGCTTTGCGGAAATTTGGCCAGACTTTTGGTTCTGGTTTTCCGGTATTTATCCGCATCAATCCCCATATTCTTGCAGGAGGAAATCCGAAAATTCAGACGGGTCACATTGATTCAAAATTTGGCATCTCCATATTTCAACTCTCTGAAATTGAGGCAATAGTCAAAGCATTTGAAATTCAGGTAGAAGGGTTGCACGTCCATACGGGTTCTGAGTTTTTAGATGCAGGTGTATTTTTACAAGGTGCTCAGATTCTTTTTCAGGCCGCAAAGTCCTTTCCTGATTTAAAATATATCGATTTTGGTTCCGGCTTTAAAGTGGCTTATTCAGAAAGTGATGTGGTTACCCCGGTGGAAGAACTGGGCAGGCAACTTTCATTGGCCATTGAGGAGTTTACAAAAACCAGAAATCAGCCCATTCAGGTTTGGTTTGAACCGGGTAAATTTTTGGTTTCTGAATCAGGAACTTTGCTTTGCACTATCAATACCTTAAAAAGAACACCGTCGTCTGTTTTTCTTGGTGTGGATACAGGATTGAATCATCTCATCCGTCCAATGATGTATGATGCCTACCATGAAATTGAAAACATCAGCCGGACTGGTCCCGCTGACCATGTTTACAATGTGGTTGGATATATATGCGAAACCGATACACTCGGGTATAGCAGGGCTTTGCCGGAAAGCTTTGAAGATGATGTTCTTGCCATTCACAATGCCGGGGCTTATGGCTTCAGTATGGCGAGCAATTATAATTCAAGACTCAGGCCTGCAGAGGTTTTACTCTACAAGGGAAAGCCTCATCTGATAAGGCAAAGAGATGTACTTGAAGATCTGCTGCGTGGCCAGGTGGATTTCAATATTTAGTTGTCGATTTCTTTAAACAAATCTGTGCTTCAATCTCATTTTTTTGACGATTCCCCTTTTTTAGTTCAATTTTCACCTTTTAAAACAACAATCCGATTTGAAGCAGGCCTTATCTTTTTTTTTAATTTTTCTGGTTCAGCAATGGATTTTTGCCCAGCCCGGTTGCCAGGATCCTTTGGCTCAGAACTTTAATCCACAGGCAACTTCTACAAATAGCACGTGTATTTATTCTGCAACGACTGCCCCGCTTTCAGCAAGGATTTCCAGTTTGCCAACCCTTTTGAATGAATCTTCAGCTTTGATGGTAACCGATGGTAGGGTTTTTACCATCGTTGATTCTGGAAATGAGGCCGATATCTTCGAAATTGATTCTACAAGCGGTCAAATCAAAAAGAAAACAAGAATCTCCAATTATTCGAATGTGGATTGGGAAGACATGGCTGCTGACAGTCAATATATTTATGTCGGAGATTTTGGAAACAACAATGGCGACAGGACCAATCTTAGGATTTTAAAGGTCAGAAAATCTGCTGTTTACCACCCGGATAGTTTAAATATTCAAGCCCAGCGGTTGAGCTTCAATTATCCGGATCAAACCACTTTTGTTTCGAGCTCCACCAATAATTTTGACTGTGAATCTTTGATTTATTTCAACAATCGATTGCATCTTTTTTCCAAAAACAGGGGCAACAGAAAAACAAAACACTACAGCCTTGATCCCAATGCTGCATTTCAAACTGCTGTTTTGCATGATAGTCTCAACGTAAATGGGCTCATTACCTCAGCCGCCATCAGGAAAGATGGCCAAGTGGTGGTTTTGCTTGGATTGGACCAAACAGGTTCTTTACCTGTATTTGTCTGGTTGTTGTTTGGGTTTCAAAACAGCGATTTCTTTTCCGGAAACAGGCGGAGGATAGATTTGCCCGGAGTTTTAGTAACCGGCCAGGCAGAAGGCATTGGCTTCGCCTCAGAATCACGCCTATGGATTAGCAATGAAAAGGTTGGAAACCTGCCTCCCAGGGTGAAACAACTTAATATTCAGTCATACATCAACTCATTTTTTACCGATATTTCTGATGTTAAAATCCAGACCCAAAAACAGACTCTCTACCCTAATCCGGTTTCGGATTTTTTAAATATGGAATTTAATTCCAACTGTCAATACGCAATTGTTAATGCGCAGGGAAAAAGGGTGTTAAGTGGAAATTCAACCCGGATAAATGTTAAAAATTTTCCTTCAGGTTTATATCATATTATTTTGAATGAACCGGAAAGTTTTCAAAAAAGAAAAGTGTATAATTTCACGGTGGTCCACTAATGGTTTTTTATCTTCCAGATTTTAACTCAGGCATACTTCCTGAAACTGAAGCCTTTCATTGCATCAAAGTATTGCGAAAAGGGAAAGGAGATACTTGTAAAGTGGTTGACGGAAAAGGCCAGTCAGCAATGGCAAAAATCGAAGACCCCAATCCTAAAAAATGCCTGGTTTCGCTTCAGAATATTCAAAAAGTGGAAAAGGGATGGAAGGAACAAATTTACCTCGCAATAGCGCCAACCAAACAAATGGAAAGAATGGAATGGATGGTTGAAAAATGCACTGAAATCGGTGTGGATGGTTTCGTTTTTATCCATACAGCCAGAACCGAAAGAGACGTGCTGAAACTTGACAGACTGGAAAAAGCGGCAATCTCTGCCATGAAACAATCGGGTCAGGCCTGGTTGCCTTCTTTCGTTTGGCATGAAAAATGGAGCAAGTTTCCCTGGTCAGAATTTGAGACCATTTGGCTGGCTGATTTGAGTAAAATAGCAAAAGACCGAATAGAAATCAAACCCGGGAAAAACCTGATTTTTATTGGGCCAGAAGGTGATTTTACCGTAAATGAGCTGGAAGAAATATCTAAAAATCAAGCGGTTAGTATTCGATTGCGACCGCAGGTTTTGAGAACAGAAACCGCTGCAATTTATGCCCTGAGCATGGCCCATTTGGGTTAGCCTGCTAGTCTCCGTGGTTCTCTTCGATTTTCCAAAAAGAGTGGTCGTTCATGGCAATTTTCCCAGCCCGATACAAAGCCCCAAGTGACTTTTTGAATACCTTTTTGCTCATATTCAACTCGTGGTAAATCAGGTCGGCTGGAGATTTATCACCGAGTAAAATTTTACCTCCTGCTTTTTCCAGGTTTTCAAATAGTTGGGCAGAAGCGGAATCTACTTCTCCATAGCCAGGTCTTTGAAGTATAATATCCAGTTTTCCGTCTTCCCTCAGCTTGTTGACAAAGGCTTTTGTTTTTTGGCCCACCCTTAGTGGTTTAAAAATTTGGTTTTCATACACCAAACCCAAATAATCCTGATTCACCAAAACAGTGTATCCCAGGTCACTTGACTCCATAACCATGATATCGACCTCCAGACTCCTGTAAAATTCTTCATCTGCATCAAGGGTGTATTTTTTCCATTTCATGGTACCCATCAACCGATTGGTAGTTTCATCCATTACTAACCTGATGGGCAAAACCATCCCCTTTTTTACAACCCCCAAAGTATGAGAGATGGGGCAGAATAAGTTCTTTTCAAGCCCCCATTCAAAGAAATATCCAACCGGACTTTCATCAGCCAAAGTT
>JAIXQU010000194.1 GCA_027485575.1 Cytophagaceae bacterium | reverse complement strand
TCCTGCTTGGCAGAGTTAAAAGGTGCTGATGGTAGGTTTGTCCAGGTAAATTGCGCATGGGTAATTTCCGAAAGCAACAGCGTCAGTAGTAATAGTTTGGTTCGCATTCCCTATTTTCGGACAAACTAAATGGAAATAAAAGGGGCGTGGTTGTCAAAAATTGCTGATTTAAGGCAGTGAGTTTAAAAAAAATGAATCAATCGCCTTTTAAAGGAAAGGTTTCTAATCCGATTTCTCCTGACCTGAAACTTGCAAAGCGGTCCCAGGACGTTTAATAAGTTCAAGAGTTTCCTACCTGATATTTCCAATCATTTCATTTTTAATCAGCAATTTAAAAATCATTTACCCCTGCATTCCATTCATAATTCACCATTCATAACTCAACATTATTTCTCCACCACAACCCCAAAAACCTCAACCTGATTTCCCTGAAATATTTTCAACTGATACAAACCCGCCGGAAGTTTTGAAACGGAAATGGATTGCATATTTCTGCCTTGTTCCTTAAATACAATTCTACCCAGGGCATCCATCAAAACCAGTTCTGTGGTTTGGCCGGTTTCGGGCATTTCGATGAAGAGTTTGTCTTTTACCGGTTGGGGATAAATGCGGATTTGGCTGGTTAGCAGGTCTTTTCCTGAGGTAAACAACACACAAATGGAGGTATCGGCACAGTTGCCTTTTGTGGTTTTTACGGCATAGCTTCCGTTACTGGTCGGGGTAAAGCTTTGCTGGGTTGCACCGGCAATGGCTTGAAAACTTTGGTTGCAATCCAACCACTGGTAGCTGTCCTGGTTGTTAGCGGCGGTGTAGCTTAAGCCATTGGCAATGATCGTATCGTTGGGAATGCTGTAGTTAAGCGTACTGGTAATAATGGAATCGCAACCGTTGGATGCGGTTAGAGTGTCTACGTAAATACCTGGAGTATTGTAAATTCTGGTACCAACCTGAAGCGTTTGGTTTTTGCACAGAAGGTATTGGTTGTTTGATTGAGACGGCTGGAGGATCGTTAGATTTAGAACCTGAAGACTATCGCATCCATTTAGCGTATTATACAGCTTCTTATATTTTCCACTTTGGTTGTAAGTAGAACCGTTCCATGAATAATTCCCACAGGCAGAAACGGTTTCCTGAAGCGTATCGGATTGGCAGGAACGTAGCTTTAATACGAATATGTCTTCTGAGGCAAGAAATGAAGCAAACAAAGGAAAAACTCCAGGACCTGGATCAAAATCCATAGGTCCGATGGGTGGTTCGCCAGAATAAAACCAGCCTGTTACATAAAGATTTTGAAGGCTATCCAAAAAAATAGATTCAGGAAATACATAATTCTTTCCTAAAATTGGAAGTACCCTAATAAAGTTTCTATTTGTGTCTAGCTTTAGAATAAAAGTATTGTCCGGGGCACCTTTCGATTCTACATAAAATTTAGCAGGACCGGGATCAAAATCAACTGAATCCTGGAAACTACCTGCCAGGTATAAATGACCATCGTTTGTGAGGCGAATGTCCATTGCCTGATCGTATGAGGTATCACCAATAGCCAAGCCCCAAATAAACTGGCCCTGAGAATTCATCTTTAAAAGGAAAGCATCGTTTTTACCGTTGTTGGAAGCATTTTTGACAAGCAAATTACCCATCTGAGCATCAAAAAGACTATCACCCTGAAAACTACCAGAGATATAAATATTTCCACTTTTTTTATCCACTCTAAACTTGCCAGGATAATCATAGTTGGATGAACCAAAAGCCTTGCCCCATACAAAATGACCTGCCGTATCCAGTTTGGTGATAAATATATCCGATTGACCTCGGGAGGTTTGATAAAGGATTCCGGCTAAATCAGGATTTATATCCGCAGTATAAAAAAAACTTGAAGAAAAATAGCTGTTTCCTATTACATCTACCTGCATTGAGGTCCCCAATCCACCATACACTTCCATGTTCCTTGCCCAAATGAGGTTCCCGATATTGTCAAACTTTGCAAGAAATGAACCCGTTTCAAAAAAAGCACCCGTAAATAATAAGGAATCTGGTCCCGGATCAAAATCGACGGTCCGAGAAAAATTCCCAGCCAAATAAACATTACCTTTTTTATCCAACTCTATCGATGTACCTTCATCATTACCTGTTCCACCTATAGACTTTGCCCAAACTAAATTTCCTGCGGAGGATAACTTCACAAAATATAAATCAAATTCGCCTTTGGAAGTTAAGTTAAAAACTCCTGGACCAGGATCGAAGTCAAGAGTACCTCCAAACCTTCCAGTAATATATACATCCCCTATGGAATCTAAAGTAATTGCGGTACCGTATCCATCTCCACCTTCAAATTGCTTTGCCCAAACAAAATTTCCCTCGGCATCCAATTTTGAAACATAAATTCCACGCCCTCCTAAATATGACCACATTGGAAAAACACCAGGACCTGGATCAAAATCGGCAGGCCTGGGTACAATACCATTTTTGGAGCGAAAATAACCCGTGGAGTACTGGTTACCAAACTGGTCAACTGCAATTGCAGCTCCCCTGTCATCAATGTTGTCACATCCCATTCTCTTTGCATGTTCAAAGGTTTGGGCGGCTACGGATAAATAAAGTAAGAAAAACAAACCGAACAGGTTAAAAAATCTAGGTCTGGCAAATATTTTGAAGTTAAAAGACTTCATAATTTAAAAAATGTTGAAAAGAAAAAAAGTAAAGTTGAATAGTTAAGTCCTGTAAAAATATATTTTTGAAAAAAAATCAAGGGTAAGCTTTGCCTACCCTTGATTTTGGTTTTATTGCAAAACAACTGGAAACCACCTGTCCTAAGTGTTCGCTTGCGGCGCTCAGGACTATTAATACGTTCAAGAGCCCGTCCCGCCAAAGCGGTAGTCTCCGACCCGATATTTCCCCACATTTCATTTTTAACCAGAAATTTAAAAATCACAAACTTATCTTCCATTCATATCCCATGATTTATCACTCGATTTGCATTTGTCCCCCCTTCGGGGGTTAGGGGTCTATCATCACCGCAAAAACCTGCATTTCCTTTCCTGTGAAAACCTTCAACTGATACAAGCCCGCCGGAAGTTTGGAAACCGAAATAGATTGCATGTTTCTGCCCCTTTCCTTAAATACAATTCTGCCCATGGCATCCATCAAAACCAGTTCTGTGGTTTGGCCGGTTTCGGGCATGTCGATGTAGAGTTTGTCTTTTACGGGCTGGGGGTAAATGCGGATTTGATTTGATAATAAGGCTTTACCAGATGTAAACAACACGCAGTTGGAGGTATCGGCACAATTGCCTTTGGTGGTTTTTACGGCATAGCTGCCATTGCTGGTTGGGGTAAAGCTTTGCTGGGTTGCCCCGGAAATGGCTAGAAAACCCTGGTTGCAATCCAGCCATTGGTAGCTGTCCTGGTTATCGGCGGCGCTGTAGCTTAAGCCATTGGCAATGATGGTATCGTTGGGAATGCTGTAGTTGAGGGTACTGGTAATGAGGGAATCGCAGCCGTTGGCTGCCGTGAGCGTATCCAGGTAGATGCCCGGCTGGGTGTAGATTCGGGTACCAACCTGTAAGCTTTGGCCCTGACAAAGGTTTATGGTTTGGGTTTTTGTTTGGATGGGTTTGATGCTGAGGGTGAGCGTTCGGATGGAGTCGCAGCCGGATTGTGAAAACAAGGTATCGACATAAATACCAGCACTATCATAGCCCAAATAGGATTGCCCTTTGCAAATGGCCTGGCTAAGTACGCTTCGTTTTCTAGGTAAAACTTTTATAGAAACGGTATCTCTTTTCTGGCAGCCTGAGCCTTGTTGGCTTGCCTGGTAGGCATATGTATAGGTTTGAAGCGTATCGCTGTTGTTTTCAAAGTGGATGTTTGGTTTGGCTTTGGTGCTTGCAAAACTGCCGCCGATTTGTTGCCAGTTGTAGGTGGTTTTGATAATTGAATCTGAACCCAATGTTAGTTTTTTACCTGCACAAAGTGTGCTGTCTTTGCCAGCATTTGCGTTTAATTCTGGCCTAACATGTAAATACAATTCCTCCCATACCTCGCATTGGTTGGCTGGGTTGTAGCTTTTAAGCCGGATGTATTTTCCTGGTTTGGTTAGGGTCTCGCCATCGAAGGCTTTGGTGCTGCCGAAACAGATGGTGTCACGGATTTGAGTGCGGGTGATGCACTGGCTGTATTTGCCAAAAAAGCCATTTGAAATATATTGATCGAAGCCGCTTGAAAAAAAGGATTGGGTAGTCACCCTGTTAAGATTGGTATTTAAAAAATTCAGGGAGGCGGGTCCTTCGAACTTCCCGGTAATTGAAATATTATTTTGCTTATCCAGAGAAATGGAACTTATCTCATCAAATCCATCTCCATCTATTTTTCTAGCCCAAAGGAGTCGTCCGTTTTTAGAATATTTTAAAAGGAAACCTGCAGATAATGCAGGATTATTTTGGGCATTATTGGCTGACAACCTCAAGGGGGCTTGATTGTATCTGGCCATATTTACATTTAACCCGGTAAAAAAACCTGAGGAATAAATGCTTCCAGAAGAATCAATAATAGAGTTAAGAAATATTGGTTCGTCGCCAATGACACTGGACTGGCTGCTGGAAAAATGCCATCTAAAATTAAAAGAGGTATCGTATGAAACAAGTACAATTTTTTTATCTCCCCCATTTAGGAAAGGAGAATATGCAGTGTCTTCTACACTAAACCAAGGCAGGGTCTTGAATAAGGCATAGACTAGATTATCTTTAAAGCAAATATTTAAGCCATCAACTGAACTGGAAAATATCTGTTGCGTCGCTATAATTTTTCCATCTTGATTTAATTTTAAAAGCAATCCATTTGCTCCAATAGGCGATATTTGACTTGGAAAGCTGTATGTAGATGTTTTAAAATGTCGAACCGAATCTTTAACAATAACCATTATTGAATCTTTAAATTCTAATGAAGCGAAATAAGTATTTGTTAAATTGTTTGTCTTTAGAGATGTTAATTTTGAATATCCATTACTTTCGAAAGTTTTTATCAGCCTAAAATTAAAACTAGAATCAAGTTTTAGAAAAAATCCAGAATTACTTGGAGATGATGCGGAATTAACTTCTACTAAAGAGTCTCCAAAATAAATTTTTCCGTTAAATGACCCACTTAATATAAAGTCATTCGAATTATTTTGTAATAATGAATTAGTAAATGTAGATGAAACTGGATTTCCATCAGAGTAAAATTTTTTCTTTTGTATAATGTTTCCATCTGGTGATATTTTTAATAAATAGCTAAGCGGAGAACCAGAATTATCAGTAAATAAATCTCCCTCATTATTAAGACTATTTTTAAAATGTAAGTTGATTTTAAAATTATCCAGAAGAATTAAATTATCATTTTTGTCCAAGATAATATTTGGCTGATTATAGCCTAGCACTCCATTGAAAACTATAAACCAAATATTTTCAAAATTGGGTGAATATTTTATAAGATAAGAAACAGGTCCGACAAGTTGTGGAGTAAATGGAATATTTGTTAGAAATGGATTACATAACAAAATTGAATCTGAGGACGGATCTATGTCTGTTGTATCGGTAAAAGTTCCATAAACATAAGTATTATTATATTTATCACTTATCGAACAAAATGATCTTGGGGAGCTTTCATAAAAGGCGCCAGGATTAAATTTTCGCCAATCATTCCGAAATGAAAAAGCCTTTATTGTTTGTTGAGAATAACAATAAAAATCTGGAAGCAACAGAAAAACCAAAAGAGGATATAGTT
>JAIXQU010000078.1 GCA_027485575.1 Cytophagaceae bacterium | reverse complement strand
TAAAAGCAAAAATGAACGGAGCAAGGGTCTTTTTATTGGATGAGGTGGATTATAACCAATGGCTCAACAAGATCGATTCAGGCTGGGAAGGTTCTATTCCCGTCACATTATTTGTGAATAATTCAAAAAAGATCAAAAAATTTGTTGGAAACGAATTGAATGAAGAGCAATTAAATCAAATCATATCCTCATTTTTGTAATTCAATAAAATACTTAACATGAATAAAATTCAAAAGACAATTTCTTTTTTTGTGGCCATTGCCCTCATGGCCTCTCTATTTTCATATAAATCTTTGGAGCATGGCTACAAGATTGGAGATGAAGCCACTGATTTTGAGTTAAAAAACATAGATGGCAATATGGTAAGCCTGGGTCAGATGAAGTATAGTTCTGCCAAGGGGTTTATTGTGGTTTTTACCTGCAACCATTGCCCCTTTGCAAAAAAATATGAAGATCGGATTATTGCCTTGAGCAAGAAGTATGAGCCATTGGGTTTTCCATTGGTAGCCATCAATCCAAATGATGTGGAACAAGAGTCAGAGGATAGTTTTGAAAACATGCAAAAAAGAGCCAAGGAAAAAAACTATCCTTTTCCTTATCTGATTGACGAAACCCAAGTATTGACCTACACTTATGGCGCAGCAAAAACGCCGCATGTGTATATCCTGAAGAAAGAAAATGGCAAATTAAAAGTTGCCTATATCGGCGCCATTGACGACAACGTACAATATGCAGATTTGGTGAAAGAAAAACATGTTGAAAAAGCAGTTGATGAACTTATTGCTGGCAAACCAGTAACCAAAGCAATGACCAAAGCCATTGGCTGCACCATAAAATGGAAGCAATAGTTTTTACTACAGAAATTAAACAAAACGGGGCTCGAAAAGGCCCTGTTTTGTTTTTAAGCCAATTATAATTTATTGATTTTTAAGACCTTGTTAAAAAAGTAAATAAAAAAACAAGAACTACTTTTAATATTGAAGGATACTTATTGAATTTGCATCACCAAAAAAAGAACAATGGGAAGAGTTTTTGAAAAGAGAAAGCATAAAATGTTTGCCAGGTTTGACAGGATGGCAAAAGCTTTCAGCCGGCTTGGAAAAGAAATTGCAATTGCGGTAAAACAATCAGGTCCGTTACCAGAGAACAATCCCAGATTGAGGGCGGCAATGCAAACTGCAAAGGGTGTCAATATGCCAAAACACCTCATTCAGAATGCCATAGACAGGTCAGGAAGTAAAGAAGGAAAGAACTACGATGAAATAGTATATGAAGGATATGGACCTTATGGTGTTGCTATTTTGTGTGAAACTGCAACGGATAACATCAACAGAACGGTTGCCAACATCAGAACCATTTTCAACAGGGGAGATGGAACACTGGGCAAAACGGGATCACTTGACTTTATTTTTTCCAGAAAGGGGGTTTTTAAAATTAAAGATACCGGCATTGACCCGGAAGAGTTAGAATTTGATTTGATCGATTCAGGATTGGAAGAACTTTTTACTGATCCGGAGGAAAAAACCATCATCATTTATTCTGCCCTTACCGCTTATGACACCATGCAGAAGGCCTTGGAATCCAAGGGATTTGATTTGGTCAGCTCTGAATTGGAAAGAATACCAACTTCATATACAGAAGGTTTGACAGAAGCCCAGGAAAATGAGATTTTTGAACTGGTTGAGAAATTTGAGCAGGACGATGATATACAAAAGGTATATCACAACATGAGATAGTTTCTAAGAATTGACCGGGTCTCCTTCAGTCCAGCGAATGGAGTCCCAGTTAAACCCCGATTTTGCAACCCGCGCAGGATTCCCGACAGCAATACAATTGGCTGGAATTTTACCTTTAACCATGGAACGGAGACCTATGGTTGTGTTCTCGCCTATTTCAGTCCCTCCCATAATTTGCGTGTTTGAGCCCAACCAGACATGTTCGCCTATCCATATGTCTTTTGCCCAATTTATCCTTTCCCGGGTTTCAATTTCAAACAGGGTATGGCTATCACCATTTCTGATATCGATATTAAAACTAAACATGCAACGAGGTCCAATCTGTATTTTTCTGTAAGGTTCAGTCACAGCTATATGGCCAAATCTTTGCATGGTCGTGTGGTGACCGATCGAAATCTCACAATGGTGATCTTCAAACCAAAGCGTACTTTGGGTCAGAACTGCAGCTTTCTCAATATTTAAAACATGATTGTCACCATAAATTACAATGGAACAGTCTTTTATGGAAGAGCCCGGAGCAAAATAAAGCCGGTTTCCGGAACCTGAAATTTCAATTTTACAGCGTTCCAATTGTGCACCTTCATGGATGATTTGGTTATCAGATCCAACCTCATTTTTTTCATTACCCCTTAACCAAAACAGAAATTGATAGCTCAATTTCCTTAGAAGAGGACTTTTTTTGAATAAATCTTTAATCACCACTTAAGTAGAAAACATGGGCAAGAATAAGAAAAAGGATTTAGAATCCGGCAACAAAGAACAGGATGTTACCTTCCGAATCAAAAATAGTAAGCGTTTGTTCCCGCTATTGAATATGCACTCAATCTTTTGCCTGAAATAGAATTGTTTGGCAAAAACGGTAAGATGTCCAGGTCTTGCTTCGGGAAGGCAGCGAAACTTGCAGGAATGATTGACTGCCTGCCATTTGCCGGAAGGCAGAAGTAAATCCAACGGATTGGATTCAATAAGTCCTTGGCAAAGCCCATCAATAAAATCCAGTCGCTACTTCCTCAGAATTGGTCAATGGAAACTCAAACCAATATTTTCGAAAATAAAGAAGCCTGGATTGCCGGAGGCTTTCCACTTTAACAAGGGTTCAGTTGTTTAGAATCAAATTTTCCATATGACATAAACAAAGGCCATGGAAATGCTTGAAAAAAACACAACACTTCTCAGACAGCCACTGCTGGTTTTGTTATACACCTTGTTATACAATGCTTTCTCTGGGTTTGTTACCCAGCCCCAGCCTCTGGGAGCTTTGAATCCTAAGTTATGGCGGATGATACGCTTTACCGATGTGCGGGCTGCAATTCGCTTGGTAAGTGATGGTGTGCGGAATCCGAATTTCATATGTTTTGAGTAAAAATTAATTGATTTCCTTTTAAAATATTTCCATATAAAAACGCCAACTGTCCAAATTTGTAAGCAATTTCATTGGCTTTTTCAAATTCAATATTCTCAATAAAAAAAGAATCTTCAAACCAATCTTCATTTTTTGAAATCCCTACTCCCGGATAAAAAATGAAACCTTCTTCTTTCAATAGAAATTTTAATTGATTGTTCCGAAAATCATTTTGATCTCTGGAAAATACATCTGGCAGTGGGTTCCATGCAGTAATAAATGCCCAGGTTTTAATCTCAGGGAAATTTTGGAATAACTGTGTAGGTATTTCTCCAATTTTCAAAACAACAGGACTTTCTGTTTGAACGATATAACTTGTTTCTAAAAAAGCTTGTTCCATTAGCGTGCCGGGCAAAAATATATATTATATAAACGGGTAATCAGAATTCAAGGTAAAAAAAGATAGCTTGTCGAATTGATGAAGGAAGCAGGTTAAAAGTCCCTGCCCATTTTTCAGAAACAGGTATCGTCATTTTGTGGCAATGTTCTTTTTGTGAAAAGCGAAAAATGCAGACTCTTTCTTTATTATCTGGAAACTGCCTTCAAAGCATTCAGGACCTTCTAAAAAAAGGCATTGAATAAATATCCCGAAATTATTCCCTTCCAAATTCCATCGATTGAACACATTGGGGCAGGTGGAATACGACCCATAAAAGCTGAATTGTATTGACCTGTCAATCTTTGTTATGCAATGATTTACTGTGAAATGGACAGTCATATGATAATTCGGGTTTGGGTTTACCGATAACTGGGTCCTGATAAAAATAGTTAGGAGTTAATATGGTGTTTTCATAATACTTATGGAAAACCTTTAGGGACGAAGTGCTCATGGGCGGGGCAATCCAAATCCAATCTGCCGTTACTTCCCTGCCACGTTTTTGCTCCGATTCTTCAAATTGTATGAACTGTTCGGAACTTTCATGATGGCTTGAAATGGACGCTCCGGCCTTTTCATAAGAATGCAAAACGGCGCGGTTCAGTTCCAATATAGCCCGGTCCTTCCAAAGCGTATTTTGTTTTTTGGTATCAAGTCCTATTTTGCTGGCAATAACAGGAAGCATGTTGTATCTATGTGCATCACCGAAGTTTCTCGAGCCTATTTCCGTAACCATATACCATCCGTTGAAAGGAGCAGCTGTATAACAGATTCCGCCTATCTCAAGCATCATTTCAGAAATAATAGGCACCGCATACCAGATTAAACCTAAGTCTTCAAACCATTCATACTCAGGGTGTGATATGGGAATAATGACACCTTTTGGTAAGGTCACCATTTTTAACTTTTGCTCCCTGCCCGGCCATTGTATCGCATGGGGGAGGACATCAAAGGTGGTGTTTTCAAATACGTGTCCCTTTTGCTTGCACCATTGTGTAAATTCGGTTTCAACAGGATCTCCGATCACTGACCCATCTTCCTGCAAATGACCCGCAAAATGAATCAATTGCTGATTAAGTATCCGGGGACCTACCTTTTCATCAGGCATCCTTTGCCTGAAAACCGTTATTGTCGACCGTATTTTGCCATCATTGAATGCGTATTTAATATGATGATCCAGTGCTTT
The DNA here is from genome assembly GCA_027485575.1 of Cytophagaceae bacterium. Taxonomy (GTDB): domain Bacteria; phylum Bacteroidota; class Bacteroidia; order Cytophagales; family Flexibacteraceae; genus CAMDMI01. The sequence goes on along the minus strand of JAIXQU010000078.1, from coordinate 20,076 downwards.
GAATATGTCCTCTTCATCTGAAAGGTGACGAGCGTCAATCACTTTTAACGTTTTCCAGAAAAGACGACCGACACATCGATTGCTGTTTCTCCATGCCATGCGGGCGCCATGGGTAAGCTCATCGATGGTGTGGTAATAAGTGCCACTACGATGTATTTCATTTCTCACCTCTTCAAGACGGGCCTGCAGCTTTTCGGTCATCTCCATCTCCTCATAACAGACTTTTAAAAAGGATTCCGCTTTTGAAAAAACATCATTGTTAACACTTGTCATACTTTAAAATTGAATAATAGACGCAATACAAAAAATCAAATAATGGTTTCTTTTTTCAATTGCTCAAATTCAAACCGATATTTTATTTTGTTTAACACGGTTTCTTTTTCCAAATAACCTGGCTAACTGGTCCGCTGTTTGTGTGGTAAAGTGAGACTGACAGGTTTCGGACCCTTAGTTGGAAGGTAGACGGGTGCATTCTGAAAATGAAATCCATTTTCATCCTGACTTAGCCAACCAGTCACTACTTTATTCATTTTTTTGACAGTCTTCCTCAATTGATTAATTCTAGCGCTAGTTGTCAGTTGAAGGTAGATTAGACTTTACCGGGCCCATTTCGTGGCCAAACAATTGCAATATCTGGTTTACCTTATCCAGTCGCAGTGTTTTTTTGCCTTGCTCCAATTCTCTTACAAAGCCTTTAGGGTGTTTTTTATTGGTTTTGTTGGTGGTTGTTTTGTGGCTTCTACTTTCCGATACAGAATTTAGAAAAAATTGAACCCAAAACATCTTCGACGGTAATTTCTCCGGTGATGCTTCCCAAATGAAAAAGCGCCTCCCTGATGTCTGTGGCTAGCAGATCTCCGGTCAAACCGGATTCAATGGCTGCTTCCACCTGAATAAGCGATTCCAATGTTAAATTCAAGGCTTGAAAATGTCTGAGATTTGTGATTAGTGAAGTTTCAGAGTGCAACATCTGGCGGTCAACGGAACGTTTCACAATTTCAGTTTTTAACTCCTCCAGGCCTTGACCGGAAAGGGCAGAAAGGAAAAAGTCATTTGTATCTTTTGTTGAAATCAAATCGGCTTTTGTTTTGATTTTCAGGTAGGGGAGGGCCCTTTGTTTAATTTCCTCCTCAATGGACTGCACCTCATTTTCATTTGAATCGGGTGCCTCCAAAAGCAAGGCAAATGATGCCTTGTCCAATTGCTCTCTGGTCTTTGTAATTCCAATGTTTTCAACAAAATCTTCTGTTTGGCGCAAGCCCGCGGTGTCCACAAACCGAAAGCTGATTCCACTCAGAATAAGAATGTCTTCAATCACATCTCTTGTGGTTCCGGCGATATGGGAAACGATTGCCTTTTCTTCTTCCAGTAAAGCATTGAGTAAAGTGGATTTTCCTGCATTGGGCGGACCTACAATCACAATGGGTATTCCATTTCGAATGGCCTGACCGGTTGAAAAAGAATGGATTAGATTTTTTAAATGACCGATGATGCCTTTCACCAGCTTGATGAGTTGGGTTCTGTCTGCAAATTCAACATCCTCTTCACTAAAATCAAGCTCGAGTTCAATCAGTGCGGTAAAGTCAATCAGGTGCTGACGCAAATCATGGATTTCTTTGCTCAGGCCTCCTTTAAGTTGATGCAGGGCGGTTCTGTGCGCTGCTTCAGATTCAGAGGCAATCAAATCGGCCACTGCTTCTGCCTGGGCCAAATCCATCTTTCGGTTTAGAAAGGCTCTTTGGGTAAATTCTCCTGGTTCGGCCAACCTGCATCCACTTTGTAAACAAACTTTGATGACCTCCTGAACAATATATTGTGACCCATGAAGACTGATTTCAACCACATCTTCACCTGTAAAGGAGTTAGGACCTGAGAATTTAACCGCCAATGCTTCATCCAATTGCTGATCTCCATTAAAAATTCTGGATACAAAAGCTTGATGGCTGGGCCTTTCCAGTATTTTTGATTTAGGTGAAACAGACAGAAATGCATCAAATGCCTTGGGTCCTGAAATTCTTAATACGGCCAATGCCCCTATTCCTGCAGGTGTGGCCAGGGCTATTATGGTATCATCCCAATGGTTCATGGTTCTATTTAAAGCCTGCAAGAACGCTCAATTCAGCCAGATTGAAAATTGCAGATTTCAAAAATGAGAAGTTTGGGTTTAGGTCTTATTCTGATTGCATTATGAAGACCAGGCTTAGAGGAAATGGAAGAAAAACAAATAAGGTTCCGGATTTAGGAAACGCCTGTCAGTCCAAAAAATGAGTAAGAATCTATTATTTCGAATTAATTTCAGTTTTTTTCAATTTCTAAAGCATTGATAAGAAGCTTTTTGATAAAGGGTGGATTAAAAAACTCAAAAAAAAACCTGTATTTTTTTGGTCTACTAAATTTAGACTTTCATATTTGCGTCCCCAAACGGGAAAACGGTCTGGTAGTTCAGTTGGTTAGAATGCCGCCCTGTCACGGCGGAGGTCGCGGGTTCGAGTCCCGTCCAGACCGCAGAAACAAAAAAGGAAGCTTCAAAAAGGCTTCCTTTTTTGTTTTTGTGGGTTTTCTTTCAAAGCTAGTCCCGCCCCAAGCGGGGTTGGTTCATTAGAATTATTGGTAAGAAATAAACCTGTTCCCTGTTCACCGGCTGATGTCCTAATCAGACTGGTTTTTGGGTTTCTGGTGCAGACAATAGCCATGTTGATATTACCCATCCTGAAAAAAATAATCCTTTCAACCCTTTTTTTTCACAGCAGTGGGCCGTGGACCAGCCAGGTTACTACGATAGTATGGCTTCCAGCCTAAATGAACTGAATGTTATTATTCAACAAGTTTTGCATCATGTAGTTGATAGGCACTGCACCAGGGATAATCCGCTGTTAAAACCTCGCCCGACTGGTGAATGTGCCGTCGGGACAGGTTTTGTATTTTTCTGACCCACTGTTAAGTAAAATATAACGGAGGCTTAGAAATAGTCCGAATGAGGTTGGAAACTCGCCCGATTGGGTTGATGAAAAATCTTGCCCGTCTGATTTGACTCTTTTGAATCGGGAGACTACAATCCGGGCAAACCAATTGCAAAAATACCTTATGGTGAGGACTAAAGATTTTTAACAAGATTTCCTTTAAATAGTTCAATTTAATCTGGAAATAAAAATATTATTAACTCAGAATGTTTGGGATTTTGATTATTATGTTACATTTGCACTTATAGTCAATTTGTTTTTAAAATGGATTGGTATAAAAAACAATTTATGGCATTCATTGAGCCCTTTTTTGGTGATGAATGCCAAGAAATTAAATCTTACATATTAATAAAAAGATAACTTTTCATGACCAGAATTATTCTTACAACCTTAATTTTCTTGACTTTAAGTCTATTTTCATTTTCACAGCCCAACAGCATTTTCCTCAGGGGTAAAACCTACAACCTTTCCTGGTATGATGAATTTAATGGAGCCAGAGTTGATTCTACCCGTTGGGATTTTCGGAGTGATAGTAAAAATCTGAGCACGCAACTTAGAAAAAATAATGTACTAGAGAATGGAATCTTACGTCAGTTTCTGAGGAAAGAAACAGTCAATGGAAAAAGTTATACCGCCGGGGGGTTGATTTCAAAGGATTCGCTCCAGTATGGTTATTATGAAACAATGATTAAAACCCCTCCTAAAAAGGGATGGCACAGTGCTTTCTGGCTCATGAAGCATGATGGTACCGGAGGAACCGGGGTAGCAAAAGCAACTCTCGAAATTGATGTTCTGGAAAATGAATCTGAAAACCTCAATAGTTTTACCTGCCTTCACAAAAAATACAATCCGATACAGAATTTAGGGACAAAAACTTTTAATACTTCTCAATTAAGTACAAAATTTATTAAAGTGGCTTGCTTGTACGAACCGGATAGTATCACCTTTTATTATGACAACAAACAAGTAGATAAGCGTTATATAGGCAATTTAATATCGGGGAAAGTCAACATCTGGTTGACAAGCATTGGTTATACCGGACCAATCACAGAGACGGTACTTCCCAGTACTTTTGAAGTTGATTACATTCGATTTTATCAGCAAAGTCCACCTGCACAAACCGCCAGCACCCTATTTCCAACTGCAGATGCCATGGTTCAGAATGGTTCTGGTGCATCCACCAATTTCGGCACCTTGCCTCAATTGGGAACCCAGTTGAGCAACAGTCTTAATACAAAAGAATCTCTTTTGCGTTTCGATCTGAGCACAGTACAGAACTACATCGGTTCGGCCAAACTTCGGATCTACGGTGGAGCCAACACAGCATCCGGTACGAGCCCGGTTGGCAAAGTTACGGCGTTGGATCCGAATAATAACTGGACAGAAACCGGGGTAACCTGGAATACAAAACCTACAGAATCAGGTAGTGTTCTTACTTCCACCAGCATTGTTGGTACCTCCCAGAAGTATTATGATTTTGATATTACGCCCTACCTCATCAATCAGAAAGAAGTGGCGATGCGCAATATTGTTAATCTAAAAATCAGTCAGAACGCAGGAACTGAAGCCCTGGCAGACTTTTTATCAAGAGAAGCGGGTAGTAATCCTCCCCAACTGGTGATAAAGCCATTGCAACTGGTTCCCGGAATAGAAGAACAACTTAAAGACACTATCTGGATGAAAGATAGTGTTCTGGCTTTCACTCCAAAAATCAGAATTTTACGAACCACGAATTATCAATGGAAGAAAAACGGAGTGGTTATTCCGGGTGCCACATCCGCAACCCTCAATTTTGCATCTTTACAGCCTTCGGATGCAGGACAATATTCTCTCAGGATGAGTTATGGAATTGGATTTGACACAGTAGAAACCAGACAGGCCACCATTACGGTACAGACATCCAACCAGAAACCGACAGCGATTTTGAGTTTCCCAACCGTGTCCACAACATATGCAATGGGTGAAACCCTTAATTTAGTTGGAAGCGGCACAGACCCTGAAACGGGCGCATTGAAGAACCCGGATATACGTTGGGTTTCCAGATATTATAGAAATGGTACTATTGTGAGTACAACTCAGCTTGGATCTGGTTTCAATCTTGCATACAAAGTGCCAACCACAACAGAGGCATCAAACAATGTATATTATCGAATTTACCTTATCGCCCGTGATCCTCAAGGAGGACGCGACACGGTTTGGCGAGACATTTCCCCCCGCATCCGAAATGTAAATGTGACAACCAGCCCATCAGGATTGCAAGTGATTGTCAACGGAGTCACCCAGATTTCACCAATCAGCCAATCTTTGATTGAAGGAAGTGTTTTACCCCTTGATGTACCGGATCCACAAGGAAGTTTGGTATTTCAGAACTGGAGTCAGGGTGGCATCCAGAAACAAAGCTATACCATACCGGGAAGCAATCCAACACTTATAGCCAATCTTGTAACCGGAACAGTTTTGGCCATTAATCCCTCGGCAGACGCTTATGTTGTCGGAAGCAGTGTCATCAATTACGGGTCCGCCACCACCTTGATTGTCAAAAATAGTACCTCATCCAGTTCATATAGGGAATCCTATCTACGGTTTCCAATTTCGTCAATAACTGGAAGCCTCAACAATGCAAGACTTAGGTTATATGGCGCATTGAGTGATTTTACAGATCCGGTTCTTACCATTCAGGTAAAAGAAATCAATTCAGCCTCAATTTGGGAAGAAAGTACTTTAACCTGGTCAAACAAGCCAACAGTGCTCACTCCGATATTGGCCTTTCAGGATATCACAGGAACAACACCAGCTTATTATGAATGGGATCTGACCTCCTTTGTTCAATCCAAAATTGCACTAGGCAATGCCAATATCAATATCCAAATAAGTAGTCCCTATGAAACAGCTACCCGGGTAGATTTTAATTCAAAAGAGGCTGGCTCAAATATGCCCCAACTTCGATTGGCATTGTTATTGCCAATAATTACATCCAGCCCAATTAACCAAAGCAAATGTGAAGGTGAATCGGTAACCTTTTCGTCGACAGCATCGGGTTCGCCAGGATCTACTGTTCAATGGCAGGTAAGTACAAACAGCGGAAGTTCCTGGGAAAATATCCCATTGGCTAACAACCCTAACCTCACTTTTAACACCATCATTTCCGACAATGGTAAACAGTACAAAGCGGTTTGGACCAATACTGTAGGATCGGTTTCATCCAATCCGGCATCCCTTATTGTAAATCCTATTCCGACTCCTACGATATCTTCTCCTGTCAACAGCATTTGTCAGGGAGGTTCTGTTGTACTTACTTCTTCTTCACCGACAGGCAATGTCTGGAGTACAGGAGAAACGACTCAAACGATTTCAGTTTCAACAGGAGGAACATTTTCGGTATCAGTTACGGCCAATGGTTGTGTAGGAATTTCATCTCAAAAAGTGATTTCTGTTAATCCCAATCCAATGGTTTATAGTATTACGGGTGGAGGCTCCTATTGTTCTGTTCCTGGAACGGGCACCAGCGTCAATCTGTCTGGCTCACAAATTGGTGTTAACTATGAGTTCAAATTTACTGCAGGAGGAACACCAGCAATCCTGGCTGGTACGGGTTCATCTCTGATTGCAAACAACATTATAGGTTTTGGAACAATTTATGTAGTTGCTACCTTTGGAACTTCAGGATGTTCAGCCACAATGAATGGCTCTGCATCCGTATCGATTCAAACGGCGACTACCTGGTACCGTGATGTGGATGGAGATGGATTTGGTACAAGTTTGACATCTACCCAGTCTTGTACCCAACCGGCAGGATATGTTTCCATTGGTACGGATTGCAACGACAACAATGCCATGGTAAATCCTTCAAAAACAGATTTCTGTGGCAATGGAATTGATGACAATTGCAATGGGCAAACGGATGAAAACTGTGCTCTTTATACTTTTTACAGGGATAGCGATTCGGATGGATTTGGAAATCTGAGTGTTTTCATAAGCTCAAATAACTCTACGGTTCCTATTGGATACGTGACCAACAGCACGGATTGCAATGATGGGAATTCGGCTATAAATCCCGGATCCATCGAAATATGCAATGGCTTAGATGACAATTGTGATGGAAGTATTGATAATAATTTAACGCCTTTGAATTCTCCAACCTCTATTTCTGGTCCGGATGGTGTTTGCAGAAGTTCTTCAGGCCAGATTTTTACAACTCCGGCAATTCCCGGTGCAACTTCATACATATGGACTTTACCCACAGGCGCAACCGGAACCTCAACAACGAATTCCATAACGCTTTCATTTTCATCCACTTACGTTACAGACAACCTGTGTGTAAGACCAGAAAACGCTTGCCAACAAGGAACTTCCTATTGCAGGAGTGTGGTATATTATTCAGCTAAGCCATCCACCCCGGGTACAATCAGCGGATTGGCTGCAGGTGTTTGTTCTGCACAAAACCAGGTGTATTCCATTGATGCAGTTGCCAATTCCACTTCATATGCGTGGACTGCACCTGCCAATGCAACCATCATCGGTGGACAGGGAACCACGACTGTGACCGTTAAGTTTTTGGCTGGATTTGTTTCTGGAAATCTGAGTGTAACAGCATCAAATTGCCTGGGAGCTAGTACGGCAAAAACAATGACTTTGTCTTCCAGTACATCCACTCCGTTGTCTGTTGCTGGTTCTCTGAATACTGTTTGTGCCGGGTCAATCCAGACTTATTCAACTCCACTTGTTGCAGGAGTTACCAATTATTTATGGACGGTTCCAACCGGGGCAATAATTAATACAGGCCAGGGAACCAATTCCATTTCTGTCACCTTCCCAACTCCCTTCACCAGCGGAGCCGTCACCGTCAAATCTGGAACTGCCTGTTTTACCAGCGCAGCGAAATCAATCACGGTCCAATCTGTTCCAACTGCCCCTTCTTCCATCTCAGGCCCCACAATCGGAGTTTGTGCCGGTTCGACACAAACCTATGTATGTCCATTATCAACTACAGGTGCTACAGGATATAATTGGACTGTTCCTGCCGGAACCGTAATCAACAGCGGTCAGGGAAGCAATACCATCAATGTAACCATGTCTTCTTCTTTTGTTTCAGGGACCATTGGTGTGAATGCTACCAATACATGCGGATCAAGCACTTTGAGGTCAATATCAGTGGGTTCTGCTCCGGCCACACCTGGAACCATTTCCCCTTCATTGGCCACTGTTTGTGGTGGTGGAAATATTACCTATAGTATTGCTGCTGTGGCCGGTGCTACAGGATATTCCTGGACCGTTCCTTCCAATTGCAGCATCGTTCAAAATAATGGAACCAATATTCAGGTAAGTGTGCCTGCTGATTTTGTAAGTGGATCTGTTACTGTTCTTGCTTCAAATGCGTGTGGAAACAGTGCATTAAAGACCTTGGCACTGGCTACCAAACCAGCTACTCCGGGAACCATTTCAGGAACATCCGCAAATCTTTGCGGCGGTGGAACATTTACATACTCCATTGCTGCAGTATCTGGCGCTACAATTTATAATTGGACAGCCCCTTCCGGTTGCAGTATAGTAACCAACAATGGAACCAACGTAATCATGAGTATTCCATCAAACTTTTTAAACGGAACCTTATCCGTTACCGCTGGCAACGCTTGCGGAACAAGTACAGCCAGAACACTCACCCCTTCTGGAATTCCAAACTTACCAGCGACCATTTCAGGTGTTTCTTCCGTTTGCCCTTCTGCTGCTGGAATTGTCTTTAATACAACCTCTGTGAGTGGATTGACCTATAACTGGACCTTACCCAATGGAGGAACCGTAACAAGTGGACAAGGTACCCAGGCTATTACCGCCAAATGGGGATCAGTTGCAGGTAATGTTTCTGTAGTTGCCGTCAATGCCTGTGGCAATTCATCGGCAAGAACAAAAGCCATATCGTTACTTCCCTGCCGTTTGGGAATCATAGAGGATGAAACAAACAATGAATTAACTGAGAATGACTCTAACATTCTGGTTTATCCGAATCCAGGTTCAGGAATTTTCCATTTGGAATTTCCTTCCGGAATCAGCCAGGGAGTTCTTCAAATCTATAATATGCAAGGAGTTATGGTTGATCAGAAGGCCATCGATTCATCTTTACCAAAGCATACCCTGGATTTAAAGGATCAACCTTCCGGAGTGTATCAGCTTTTATTCAGAAGCCAAAAACGGCAAATGAATCTTAAGATTGTAAAAGAATAGTTTTTTGTTTTTCTAAACTTTTTGAAGAGTTAGCCCCGCACTGCTTTGCTGTCGGGGCTAACCCGATCATCATGATTTCCAATCAGGAAGCTATATCGTAGCGTCCACACTGTTCCCCGGCTGATGTCCTAATCAGACTGATTTTTGGGTGTCTGGTGCAGACACTTTACCCATACTGAAAAAAAATAATCCTTTCAAGCCGCTGTCCAAGATGTTCCGAAGGGCATCCCGAACGACATATGATGCGGATTTGAAATCCACCAACCAGCTGCCTGTGCGATGGAGGCCGACGGTGGAGGTTCGCAAATTAATGCCGTTAAGTTAAGATTTTTATGTGAGCCTAATCCCTTCCCGAAGCAAGTTCGGGACAGGTCCTCCAAAGGAAGAAGGGTGCAAGGCCTTAACTTAACGACATTGGACCACAAATCCTCAGTATCTGCGTTCGAAATACAAGATCCCGAACAGCGGAGTATTCCAGTAAAAGAGACGCTACTTCACGGACTATCACTTATACAGATCATACATTAAGATGCTTTAAATGTATAAATTCTCCGCTGTCCGGAATGTTCCGAAGGGCATCCCGGACGACACATGATGCGGATTTGAAATCCGGATACCAACTGGTTGCTTGATGGAGGCCGACTGTGGAGGATTACAAATCCCCGGCATCTGCGTTCGGGACCCAAGATCCCGAACAGCCGGAATCAAAAACAAAAGTTTTTGTAACTTTACATCTGGCAACACATCTTTAATGAAAATCGAAAAATACAATCTGAAATCAGAGTCTGGCTTAACCCGATTTGAATTTATCAGCGAAGGTCCTAAAGGCCAGATTCGAAAGCTTATAGAATTCCAGGCTACAAATGATTTGGGTCTTTTTAACCTTGCCTTTGGAGACAAAGACATTGGCACCGGCGCAATAGATGACTTGGTGGTTTCTGATAATGGTGATACAGAAAAAGTGCTTGCAACCGTAGTTTCTGCTTTGTACGCCTTTTGCGAAAAATATCCTGATGCCTACATCTATGCATCAGGCAGTACCAAATCACGAACCAGACTTTATAGAATAGGAATTACTAAACACTACGACCAGATGAAAGAAGATTTTTACCTTTATGGCCAATCAGGTGACACCTTCACAGAATTTGAATCAGGAAAAGAGTATATTGGATTTTTAGCACAACGAAAATTTTAGCAACTTTACATAATATGAAAACGGTACAAGAACTCAATAACAGAAAAGTGCCCATTGTGGCCATCGACCCATCGTTGGATAAATATAGAGATAAAATTATGTTTCCCGATAAGCTGGAAAAGGCGAACAAAATGCTTAAGACAGCCAAATTACCCCCTAAAAAGGTAGGTTCCAAACAGGATTGAAAATCCTGCGATTACAATAGTTCCGGATTTTAAATCCTAAACAGCCAGGTTTTTAATGAAAAAGCCGCTGTCCGGGATGTTCCGAAGGGCATCCCGGACGACACATGATGCGGATTTGCAATCCGCCAACCAACTGGCTGCTTGATGGAGGCCGACTGTGGAGGACCACAAATCCCCGGTATCTGAGTTCGGGATCTGCTATCCCGAACAGCGGACTACTTCACATAGCCCCTGGCCACATTTGGGCTTTCCGGATTAACTGAAAGTTTGAAAAGCTTAGGATGAATCACAAGATCCATGTCTTCCATGGGCACTGCACCCAATAACACCTCAGTTCCCAAAACCACAGCCCCTACAAAACAATTTCTATTTTCAAAAGTAACCTGAATGGGTCCTACATAAGGAACGGATTGCGAGTTTCCATCGGCTAAAGTTGCCTCCCGTGTTTCAAGAGGTTCCAGGCCTAGCTGGTGGGCAATATGAGATGGAATGCACAAATAAGTTAATCCAGAATCAACAAGGCACCTGACTTCGAGTTTTTTAAACTCCTTTTTGGCAGGATTTGAAAGAATAATATTGGAATAAACCAGGCCCATACCTTAATGCTTAAGTGAAACAAATATAAGCACGAAAGAATAAGGACTCTGCGGAAATGGAATCTTAATGAAAAATTCGCTGTCCGCGATGTTCCAGAGGGCATCCCGGACGACACATGATGCAGATTTGCAATCCGCCAACCAACTGGCTGTGCGGTCGAGGCCGACTGTTGAGGATTTCAAATACCCGGTATCTGCGTTAGGGATGTGATATCCCGAAGAGCCGGGATGATCATATTCTTTTCAATCGGTAATCAATTTACCTGTCTTGAAATATCCAAATAACGACATTCAAGGTTTTTTTAACTGCAGTATCTTTTTACTACTTTTACCCCAGCGGGGTAAAATGTCAATAGCCCCAGCCAGCATGATATTTAGGTCCAGAGGACCGAAATGTTTTATTTTCCAATTTAGATGGCCAATACCTATTCCCAACTCTATATTCATTTGGTTTTCGCTGTAAAAGGAAGGCAAAGCCTTATTCACACTGAATGGAAAGAGACACTTTATAAATACATCACCGGAATTATCCGGAATCAAAAGGAGAAACTAATGATTATTAACGGGATGCCTGACCATGTTCATATATTGATAAGCATCAAACCGGATACATGCATCTCCGATCTGGTTCGGGATATCAAATCAAACTCTTCTAAATTTATTCATGAACAAGGTTTTGTGAAAGGACGATTTGGATGGCAAGACGGATTTGGTGCGTTTTCAGTGAGTCAATCCCAGGTCCCCAAATTGATTGTTTATATCCAAAACCAGGAGACGCACCATAAAAAACGATCTTTCCAGGCAGAATACCTGGGGTTTCTAAAGGCCTATGAAATTGATTTCAAAACGGAATATTTGTTTGAACCTATAACTTGACGCTCCTCCGGAGCTTTGGCCTTACTTATTTTTCTTTCTATTAACATCGGGCACCGCTGGTGCCAGAAATACAAATTGCTTTTGCTTTCAATCCACCCCTCTCCCCAGAAATTTCTTGTGACCCGAAAAGAGCTGGCAAGCGATGCAGGTCATTTACTTGAAAACATAATTTACCTTGAGCTAAAACGAAGAAACAACCAGGTGTGGATAGGCAAAACCAGCAACTTAGAAGTTGATTTTGTTGTTCGAAACAATAAAGGTTTTACTCAGTACATACAGGTTTCGCAAACGGTGCAAAACGCAACAACTTTAGAACGTGAGTTGGCACCATTTAACAAGATTGAAGACCATCACGAAAAACTTTTAATAACCATGGACTATGACACAGGTACTTACAATGGAATTAAAAAAATAAATGCAATTGATTGGCTTACCAAGACAGAAGAATAGTGGCAAACTGATAATAGCTTTTTTACTTTTTGGGTGTCTGGTTGGGGATAAAAAAACCTATAAGGTGTCGCCATGGCGCCCCCGCTTTGCGGGATTTTCAACATGAGCCATCTTCGAAGACCTTATAGTAAACCATTTGGCGGGCCAAAGTCCTTGCTAAAACAACTAAATTGTTCGCTGAAAATCAGGGGTTTAAATTTTAGTTGTACAGAAGGTTTAGTAACCAGTCAAAATAAACAAAATGTTGTTCCTGTTCTCTGCCTTATGTCCGCACCAGATGGTTTTTTGGGTGTCTGATGGGGACTGCAGACACGGTGTAATTTCAAAGTTTGGTATAGTGTAATTTCAAAGTTGAGTATAGTGCAATTTCAAAGTTGTTGGTATATTTAACCATCAATTACAGTGCGTTATGGAGCGAATCAGAACAATCAAAAAAGAAATGGGATTGTTGGCATTACCGGGACGGAGTCCCTCGAACGTATTAAAAGTCCTGAGTGCCGCAAGCGAACAGGACAGGTGGTGCCACGCCCGATAGAGACCACGGTATAATCTCACTTCTACGACAAAACATAAAACAGAAGGAGAACTGAAACTCATGTGAAGATTTTTTTTTCACATCATGACCGGGGTATGTATTTTTTTATCATATTTGATTTTGAGTTAAGCGGGGAAAATTTGAACCACTATACTCATTTTAATTTTCATAAAAATCATGAATCACACTGACCGACTTTTGGTTCAAACCTATTCGGGGCTAATGGAAGGGCTCAGTTCTTCCAACAAAAGGGAACTTATTGAAAACCTATCGAAATCGATTGGGATTGAACAGGAAGTGAAGGATAAGGCATTTTTTAAATCATTCGGCGCATTTGGATCGGAAAAAAATGCTGACGAAATCGTAGCTGAAATCAAGGCAGCTCGTAAATTTAGTGGAAAAGAGATAAAATTCTGATGCGATATCTTCTTGACACGAGTATCTGTGTGTTTTTTCTCCGTGGAAAGCTTAATCTTGAAGATCGGATAAGGAAAACAGGAAGGGAGAATTGTTTTATTTCGGAAATAACGGTTGCAGAATTGCGCTATGGAGCAGAAAATAGTAAAAATTCAACAAAATCGCACAAGGCTGTTGATGCTTTTGTAAATGGGCTTTCTATCATACCCATTTTTGGTTCCATCAGAAGATATGCTAAAGAGAAAGTGCGTCTGAGAAGACTTGGAACCCCAATCCACGATGAATTTGATCTGTTGATTGGTGTAACGGCTGCTGAAAATAAGCTTACCCTTGTGACGGACAATGAAAAGGATTTCAAGCCAATAGAAGGATTAAAGATAGAGAATTGGTTCAAAGTAATATAGCCCTTATCTGTGCGGCTGTTGGCTCTGAAAATAAGCGTGAGTAAATCTATGGTTTCTTTTTTAAGGCTTTCAAATGGAGCGTGGTTTCGCCACGCTCCGACAATTTTATGGCTTCCGGCCAATTAAAACATCTTTGTAATTATCCGAAAAATTAATCGTGTTTTTCTGACAATAGGTTGGTTATGAAAGCCAGAGGCTTATGAATAGAACGAACGTGGCTGGAGCCACGCCCGATAGAGGTATGGAAAAATAACCCGAACCCTGCCAAGGCACTGCCAGATTGAGTAGCCAGAGGCAAAAAAATAATCCGAACCACGCCAAAGTGTGGCCCGATGTGGGCGACACCTTTCGTTGCTATTCTGGACGCAATCACCATGCTCCCCGATATCTGAATTCGGGATGAAACCCCGAACATCGGAGACTACTTTACTATTTTTGGCAACCCAATTCTCTTCAGTACATCATTCGCCTTTGCCAACTTTTCTGGAAACAGGATTTTCCCTTTGTACTTTTCCAAAGACTTGTCAATGACCACAATTAGTGTTTTTCGTTTGTTTAAATCTCCTTCTGCTTTCAAAGGATATTTAGGTTGCTTCATTACATATCTTGTCTATTCTTTTCCCAAAATTACGAAAGTAAAGAAAGTATACAAGTTGCCCGAAGTTTGCCAGTCGCATAAAAAAGCATTTTGATTTTACACATCTTGACGCCACAAGAACCACTCCAAGGTTCTGAAAATGATTTCCTCCTTTGTTTGGGTCATAAATCGCCAAATAGAATGTCCAGGCTTGGCGGGAAGGCTGTCGCTAAAGCGCCTCGCTGCTGCAATCCGCTTTTAAATCCCTGAGGCAGCAAAGGCTAAAGGCAACTTGCTCCGCCGCAGGCCCGGCACAAAGGCTGGACAGGGCAGGCCCGCTGGTTTAAGCTCAATGCCAATACCAGTGAACTAGGGGGCGAAGGCCAGCCGGAACCCGAAGTCGCCGCTGATGCTGCCCGGGTTGTTGCCGTCGCGGTAGGCTGAGCGGCAGCCCCGGGCGTAGGTGCCCCAGCTGCCGCCCCGAAGAACGCGGTCCGCACCGCTGGCAGGACCGGTTGGGTTGGTCTGCGCAGTGGTGGAATAAGCACCGTACCAGTCGGCACACCACTCCCGTACATTGCCGTGCATGTTATACAAGCCATAGGCATTAGGGCTATAGCTAGTTACCGCCTGCGTCTGGGACGGGTAAGCGGGGCTTGTGTTCGTGCAGCCTGTAAGTGGAAAATCCCATCGGTAATTCGCCTTTGTATTGTTCAGACAGGCTCCCGTACTAAAAGGCGTCGTTGTATTGCCCCGGCAGGCATATTCCCACTCCGCCTCTGTGGGCAAACGCCCACCTGCATACGTGGCAAATTCTGCTGCACCGTACCAGGTTACGTTAGTCACCGGAAAGTTTTCCTTACCCGCCACCGGCTGCCATTGCGTGCCTGACCAGGTTACGCCCCAGCTTGCATTTTCAATAATCAAAGTTTGTGTCGGGTAAGCGCCCAAAGCATACAAGCCAGTGCTGCCTATACTTCTCGCATTTAAAAAAGCCGCAAATTGTGCATTGGTAATTTCGTACTTACTCATTCGAAATGCACTCAACGTTACCTGATGCTGTACTTCATTGGTTCCTCTCTGGGGCTCTGTCGCGGAGCTGCCCATCGTAAAGGTGCCCGCCGGAATTAAACCTGTTTCGATGTTTAGCGGCCCGCTGCCTCCGGTATTCACCGTTCTTGTCAAGGTACAGGTTTGTCCGCCAAGGCTCAAAGCAAAACTGGCTGTGCCGCTGGTAGACGGTGTACCTGTAATGGTATAGGTTACACTGCCCGCTCCGCTTAGTAAAGTACCTGCAGATAAAGTAGCTGTTAAGCCGGTTACGCCTGTTGATGTGATGCTTTGCGCCGTGTAGGTTCCGCCGTTTCCGCCTGTGTACGGCACGCTGCTGCTAACACTTGCTGCGGCAATGCCCTGGGTAAGAGTGCCGCTGTTGATTGCCGTTGAACAGCTTAAAGCCGTAATGGTTCCAACTGGTAAGTCAATTGTTCTGGTTAAGGTACAGGTTTGTCCGCCAAGGCTTAAGGCAAAGCTCGCTGTACCACTTGTAGTCGGTGTGCCGGTAATGGTATAAGTTACACTACCTGCCCCGCTTAATAAAGTGCCCGTAGATAAAGTAGCCGTTAAGCCGGTTACGCCTGTTGATGTTATGCTTTGGGCGGAATAGGTTCCACCATTTCCGCCGGTGTAGGGAACACTACTGCTTACACTTACTGAGACAATGCCTTGAGTTAATGTGCCGTTGTTGGTTGCTGTTGAGCAGCTTAGTGCTGTTATGGTTCCAACTGGTAAGGCAACTGTTCTAATTAAGGTACAAGTCTGCCCGCCAAGGCTTAAGGCAAAGCTGGCAGTACCGCTTGATGCTGGTGTGCCGGTAATGGTGTAGCTTACACTGCCCGCTCCGCTGAGTAGAGTGCCCGCAGATAAAGTTGCCGTTAAGCCAGTTACGCCTGTTGAAGTTACTGTCTGAGCTGTGTAGGTTCCGCCGTTTCCGCCGGTATAAGGCACGCTGCTGCTTACACTGGCCGCTACAATACCTTGGGTTAATGTTCCGTTGTTGGTGGCTGTTGAGCAGC
The DNA here is from genome assembly GCA_027485575.1 of Cytophagaceae bacterium. Taxonomy (GTDB): domain Bacteria; phylum Bacteroidota; class Bacteroidia; order Cytophagales; family Flexibacteraceae; genus CAMDMI01. The sequence continues at coordinate 3,587 of JAIXQU010000078.1, read as the reverse complement.
TTAGTGCTGTTATGGTTCCAGCTGGAGGGTTTACCGTTCTTGTTAAAGTACAGGTTTGTACGCCAATACTGAGCGCAAAACTAGCTGTACCGCTTGTGGCCGGAGTGCCGGTTATGGAGTAGCTTACACTACCCGCTCCGCTTAGTAAAGTACCGGCAGCCAGAGTAGCTGTTAAGCCGGTAACACCAGTTGATGTGATGCTTTGAGCCGTATAGGTTCCGCCGTTTCCGCCAGTGTAAGGCACGCTGCTGTTTACACTTGCTGCGGCAATGCCTTGGGTAAGAGTGCCGCTGTTGGTTGCCGTTGAACAGATTAAAGCCGTAATGGTTCCAGCCGGAGGATTTACCGTTCTTGTTAATGTACAGGTTTGTCCACCAATATTTAAGGCAAAACTGGCAGTACCGCTTGATGCTGGTGTACCTGTTATAGTTAAAGTTAAACTACCCGAACCAGTTGCTAAGGTTCCGGCAGCGCACGTTGCCGTAAGACCGGTTACGCCTGTTGATGTAAAGGTTTGTGAACTACGATATCCCCCATTCCCACCTGTATAAGGCACGCTGCTGTTTACACTTGCCGCGGCAATGCCTTGTGTGAGTGTTCCGTTGTTGGTTGCCGTTGAACAACTGAGTGCTGTGATGCTTGCAATCGGTAAAACCGTTCTGTCTAAGGTACAGGTTTGTCCGCCAATGCTGATTGCAAAACTGGCTGTTCCTGCACTTGCGGGGGTTCCGGTTATGGTAAAGGTTAAACTCCCCGCTCCGGTTGCCAATGTTCCGGCAGCGCATGTTGCGGTAAGACCTGTTACACCTGTTGATGTGAAGGTTTGTGCACCGCGATAGCCGCCATTTCCGCCGGTATAAGGAACACTGCTGCTCACACTTGAGGCAGCAATGCCTTGTGCAAGTGTTCCATTGTTGGTGGCTGTTGAGCAGTTCAATGCGGTGATGCTCGCAGCCGCTAAAACGGTTCTGTTCAATGTACAGGTTTGGCCACCCATGTTGAGTGCAAAACTTGCAATTCCGCTGGAGGCAGGTGTTCCGGTAATGGTATAAACCAAGGTTCCCGATCCTGTAGCAAAATTACCTGCTGCCCGTGTGGCTGTTAGACCAGTTACCCCAGTGGATGTTACGGTTTGTCCGGTATGCGTTCCGCCGTTCCCTCCCGTGTAAGGAACAGTGCTGCTTACACTTGCTGCCGCTACTCCTTGGCCCAATGTTCCTGCATTGGTTGCAGTTGAACAGCTGAGTGCGGTAATCGTTCCAACGGGTAAAGCAACCGTTCTGGTTAGGGTACATGTTTTTCCTCCAATGTTGAGTGCAAAACTCGCTGTTCCGCTGGTGGCAGGTGTTCCGGTAATGGTGTAGGTTAAACTTCCTGATCCAATCACAAAATTACCTGCGATTAAAGTGGCTGTCAGGCCGGTTACGCCTGTGGAAGTTACGGTTTGTCCGCTGTGTGTACCGCCATTTCCGCCTGTATATGGAACACTGCTGCTTACACCTGAAGCTGGCACAGCCAAAGTTAACGTGCCGCTATTCGTTGCACTTGCACAGGTTAAAGCGGTTATGGCTCCAATGGGTGCCGCAACTGTTCTTGTGAGGGTACAGGTTTGTCCGCCAATGTTGAGTGCAAAGCTTGCTGTACCGCCGCTGGTTGGTGTGCCTGTTATATTGTAAGTTAAACTACCCGCTCCGGTGAGTAAAGTACCGGCAGACAAAGTTGCTGTTAAGCCGGTAACGCCTGTTGATGTGATGCTTTGCGCAGTGTAGGTCCCGCCGTTGCCACCGGTGTAAGGTACGCTGCTGCTTACAACTGCTGCGGAAATGCCTTGGGTTAGTGTGCCTGTATTGGTTGCTGTTGAACAACTTAGTGCCGTTATCGTTCCAACCGGTAAATCCACTGTCCTTGTTAATGTACAGGTTTTTCCGCCAATGTTGAGTGCAAAACTGGCTGTACCGGCGCTGGTTGGAGCACCTGTAATGGTGTAGGTTAAGCTACCCGCTCCGCTTGCAAAACTACCCGCCGTTAATGTAGCTGTGAGACCGGTTACGCCTGTAGATGTTACGGTTTGTCCGCTGTACAAACCGCCATTTCCGCCCGTGTACGAAATGTTGCTGCTTACACTTGCAGCAGCAATGCCTTGGGTTAATATTCCTGTATTGGTTGCTGTTGAGCAGGCAAGCGCCGTAATACTTCCCGGACAAATACCGCCTGTTGTCCAGATCGCAGTTCCTTCGCAATTGGTTAAGACCTGACCTTGTCCACCTCCGCTGGGAACCCCATTATTTGATGTATTTGAAAATAAGGCATACGGCACGCTCAATAGTTGATTTGTGCCAGTGATGGAATAATTCGTGCCTCCGGCAGGATCTGTTTCGGTCTTTAAGAAATAGGGACCGTTGCCCCAGTTGATCGTTGCAAATACGCCCGAAACTACTGTTCCGCCACCTATCTGCAGACTCACCAATCCATTGACATTGGTGGTGGGCGCATGGGTTTCGGTATACACCGAAGGGCCTACATTAGAACCTTGTAAAATGCTGATGCGAATGCCGACAAGGGTATTTACAATCAGTGCATTGCTGGCATTGCGGATTTCCGCCTGATAAGAAAGTCGCTGCGGGGCCTGAGCGAAAAGGATAAAGTTTGAAGTGAGAATGCAAAAGCAGGAGATCAAAAATGCTTTAAGGAATGGTGTTTTCATGTCAGGAAATACTAATTTTTAATAATTTGTAGTGTTTGTAAAGGTTTGTTCTGTGTGTTCTGTATCTGAATGAGGTAGGTACCTGAAGCAAAGCCGGCCATTCGGATCTCCGTGTCCGGATACGATACCTGGCCCTCCAGCAGCTCTTTTCCCTGAAGGTCTGTTACCTTATAAACAGGATATTCTTCCGGCTTTTCACTAAGACGAAGCAGCAGGTCGCCGTCAGTCGGGTTGGGCAAAATGGAAAAATTAAGTACCGGAGCGGAAGGTTTCATTTCAACGGAGGCCAGACGGTAAGGCCGCTGCACACCCTGGGCCAGTGAACCGCCGGCAGATTGGTCTGTGCTGTACACCAGCTGACCCACACTGTAGGAGACAGTGCCTCCGCTTCCAACGTCAACACCGCCAAGCGTGTTGAAGGATTGCGATTGTGCCGGCCCTTCTTTTGGCTGCGGAGAAGGCATCTCATGAGCCTGAGCCATACCAAATTGCGGTGAGGAAATGATAAAAAGAAGACAAAAAAAGAAATGGAAGAGCGTAACGGCTAATCTGGATTGCATTGATAAAGGTTTGGTGCGCAAAATAAATACAAATTTCTTAATAAACTGTCAATCAACGCTTAAAAAGAGTATATTATTTTTGGTAGAGATAGATTTTGCGGGTAAAAAATCGCTGTTCGGACTTGTTTCTGTCCATGTAAGGCCAGGGTGCTATCTCGCTGTTCGGGATGTTCCGAAGGGCATCCCGGACGACATTTAATGCGAATTTGCAATCCAATGTCGTTAAGTTAAGGGATATGCTTTAACAATATGAATATTAAATAATTAAGTTGATTTTTTTTGATATTATGGGTGTTTCTTCATTTCTTTATACAGGTATATAG
>JAIXQU010000153.1 GCA_027485575.1 Cytophagaceae bacterium | reverse complement strand
CTGCGATGCTTTGCAGTGCCACTGCTCCAGCCGGTTATTCAACCAACAACACCGATTGTAATGACAACAATTCGGCAGTGAATACTCCTCAATCTTATTTCGTGGACAGCGATGGTGATGGTTTTGGTTCTACGACAGCTGCGATGCTTTGCAGTGCCACTGCTCCAGCCGGTTATTCAACCAACAACACCGATTGTGATGACGGAAATACGAATGTAAATCCATCAAAAACAGAAGTTTGCGGCAACGGAATTGATGACAATTGCAATGGTCAAATTGATGAAAACTGTGTCGTTTATGTTTTCTATCAGGATAGTGACGGAGACGGATATGGAAATCCAGCTTCTATGGTTTCATCCGGCAATCCTTCGGTTCCTTCAGGATATGTAACCAATAGTACAGATTGCAATGATGGAAATGCAAGTATTAATCCAGCAGCTGCTGAAATTTGTAATGGAATAGATGACAACTGTGATGGAACCATCGACAATGGAACTCCAGCTTTGGCTACCTCCACTGCTATTTCTGGTCCTGCAGGTGTTTGCCGAAACTCAACGGGTCAGGTGTTTTCAGTAGCTGCAATTCCAGGAGCCACCTCTTACGTTTGGACACTTCCAACCGGAGCAACGGGAAGTTCAACAACCAATAGTATTTCTGTTTCATTTTCATCTACTTATGTTACAGGAAATATTTGTGTTAGGGCCTCAAACTCATGTGTACAAGGTTCAAATTTCTGCAGAAGTGTCGTTTATTTTTCTGCTGCTCCAGGTCAACCAGTTAGTATTTCAGGTATTTCTGCTGGTGCTTGCTCCACAGCAACAAGGTCTTTTTCTACAGCAGCAGTTGCAAATGCCACTTTATATAATTGGACAGCTCCTGCCAATGCTTCGATTGTTTCTGGCCAGGGAACTACAAATGTGACTGTTTCATTTAATACTGGCTTTTCTTCCGGAAACCTTTCGGTAACCGCCTCCAATTGTTTTGGAACCAGCGCTGCAAGAACCCTATCATTGTCTTCAGCAACCTCTATTCCAACTGCAATTTCTGGTCCTCTAAGCGGAGTATGTTCAGGTTCGACCCAAACATACACGACCTCAGCCGTTTCAGGAGCTTCTACCTATACATGGACAGTTCCTGCCAATGCAATAATCAATAGTGGACAAGGAACTACCTCTATTTCAGTAACTTTCCCAAGTCCTTTTACTTCAGGGTCAGTTACTGTAAAATCAGGAACAGGTTGTTTTACCAGTACAGCCCGATCAATAACCGTTCAATCCGTTCCGAGTGCACCGGCTTCTATTTCTGGCAACATCAATGGAGTTTGTAGCGGAACCACACAAACATATTCCTGTCCGGTTTCAACCACTGGAGCAACAAGTTACAATTGGACTGTACCTGCAGGATCAACAATCAACAGTGGACAGGGAACAAATACCATCAGCCTGACAATGCCTGCCTCTTTCGCCTCTGCTGCTTTAAGTGTTGTGGCTGTTAATGCTTGCGGTTCAAGCACAGTAAGATCGACAACCATCCGCTCAATTCCAACTCAGCCTTTGACCATTTCGGGTCCAACTTCAAATCTGTGTGGCGGTGGAACTTTTACCTATTCGATTGCAGCGGTAACTGGTGCAACCGGATATGTCTGGACTCCTCCAGCCAATTGTACAATTGTTTCAAATACGGGAACCAGTATCAGCATGAGTGTTGCTTCTAATTTCACAACCGGCACATTGGCAGTAGTTGCCAGCAATGGTTGTGGAAACTCTACTTCAAGGACACTTTCACTTACAAGACTTCCTTCACAACCTGGAACCATCTCCGGACCAGTTTCTGTTTGTCCTTCTGCAACTGGGTTGGCTTACACTGTGACCTCAATAGCTGGTTTGACTTATACCTGGACTTTGCCAGCAGGAGGTTCTGTGCTTTCTGGCCAGGGAACTGCTGCCATTTCTGCCAGGTGGGGCACGGTTGCCGGAAGTGTTTCAGTCGTAGCTTCTAATGCTTGTGGCAATTCAACCGCACGGACATTGGCCGTTGCTTTGGCTCCTTGCAGACTGGAAGTTGAAGATGAGGCCAGTGAAATAGTTAGCCCTGAGGTATCCGTCTATCCAAACCCTGGAACAGGAAGATTCAACGTTAAAACAACAGGACTTTCTGATGGTGACCAATTGGTGATATTTGATATGCTTGGCAAAAAGGTTTTACAGAAAACTTTTGAATCCGATCGTCAGGAGTTTGAAATCAACCTTTTGGATGTCCCTTCAGGAGCTTATATCTTTAAAGTTGAAGGTAAAAACTTCACCAAACATCTGAAGGTGGTGAAGAACTAACCTTTGAAAATTTGATCTAAAAAAAATCCCTTCAGAAATCTGAGGGGATTTTTTTTAGTGACTTATTCTGGTGGAAAATCCTTTTTGTAAGCAATTTTCAAATTTTTTAAAAAATGCTAACAGAGTTGTAAGCAATTTTTTTGTAAGTGAAAATTTTGCTTACACAAAATCCGCTTACAAAAATGGATTTATAGAAGAGTCATCAAAAGAAAAGTAGGAATCAAATTCAATTTTGAAAAACAGCCAAACTTATTTTGATGGTGGTTTTGGCTGATAAATTATTTTGCCAACCAAAGCATCTGGCATATATTGTTGTTGTACCCAATTTCCTTCAAAATCATGGGGATATAGATAGCCTTTTCCATAATTTAAATCTTTCATCAGCTTGCTGGGTGCATTTCTCAAATGCATGGGTACAGGCAAATCCGGAAATTGATTAACCATTTCCTGGGCTTTTCCAATGGCTACGTAGGCGGCATTGTTCTTTTTAGAAGTGGCAAGATAAATTACTGCCTCCGACAAAATAATTCTCGACTCAGGCATCCCGATTACGGAACAAGCCTGAAAACAAGTTTGGGCCAAAAGCAGAGCATTCGGATTCGCAAGCCCAATATCCTCGGCTGCAAAAACAAGCATTCGCCTGGCGATGAACAAAATATCTTCACCACCGGCCAGCATTCTTGCCATCCAATACAAGGCAGCATCCGGATCAGAGCCTCGCATGGATTTGATAAAAGCAGAAATGATATCATAATGTTGCTCCCCTGTTTTGTCATAAGCTACAGTCCGGTTTTGAATCAAACTTTCGATTGAACTGTTGCTGATTGTCACCTTTCCATTTTGCTTTTCAGCATCCACAACCATTTCCAAAAGATTTAAAATCCTTCTTCCATCACCCCCGGAATGCAAAATCAAGGCTTCCTTTTCCTGGATTTCTATTTCCAATCGGTTTAACTCTGGGTCAAGAAGTAAAGCTTGTTCCAAAATGGCAGAAAGTGACTGAACCGTATGCTCTTTCAAAACCAAAACCTGACAGCGGGAAAGCAAGGCCCGGTTGATTTCGAAGGAAGGATTTTCTGTGGTAGCCCCGATGAGAATGATCAAACCCGATTCAACAGCACCAAGAAGGGCATCTTGCTGAGATTTATTGAAACGGTGAATTTCATCCAGAAACAAAGTAATCGTCCCGCTTTCTTTGGCCTTTTCTATACATTCTCTAACCTCTTTTACACCCGCAGAAATGGCAGAAAGATGCATAAAAGGCAAACCCAATTGCTGAGAAATAATTCTGGCAAGGGTAGTTTTTCCTACACCGGGTGGTCCCCAAAAGATAAGAGAGGGCATCTTTTTTCCTTCAAGCCAAATACGCAAAGGCTTTCCGGGTCCGGTAACATGCTCCTGTCCCAGAATCTGGTCCAAATGGGTGGGTCGTATTCTTTCAGCTAAAGGAGGCAAATTCTTTTCTAGGATTTAAGCAAGGATATTATTTTAAAGCAATCTTTCACTTTTTCAGTAATGGCCGGGTAATTGGCCTTATCCAAAACTTCTTTGGGAAAAAGTTGGGAACCAATTCCAACGCAAACAACGCCCGCTTTGAACCAATTGGTTAAGCTCTCCTCGGTGGGCTCTACTCCATCGGTTGGCATGATGCTGGTCAATGGAAAATGCCCTTTGACGGCAGCAGCGAATGCAGGCCCCGGAACAAATCCAGGAAAAATCTTAACAATTTCAGCACCAAGCTCTTCTGCATAGTTGATTTCTGTGGGAGTAGCGGCCCCTGGCAACCAGGCAATTTTTCTTCGGTTACAAATTTTAGCCATATCGTCCTTAACCACAGGTGAAGCTATAAAATTGGCACCCAACTGAATGAACAGGGAAGCGGTAGCACCGTCCACTACCGTACCTGCACCAAGGGCAAGGTCCGGCAATTCTACATTTGCCCATTTTACCAGTTCGCCGAAATTCTCATAGGCGAAATCACCACCATTGGTAAATTCAAAAACCCTTACCCCTCCGAAATAGCAAGCCTCGACCACTCTTTTACAAACCTGTAAATCAGCGTGATAAAAAAAAGGAACCATGGGATGGGCGGAAATTTTATGGTAAACCGCGAGTCTTGAAAATTGTGCCATAGAAAAAGGAGTGGGTTAAAATTAATAAGCAAATTAACTTAGATTTTATCACTTCATTCGAATTAAGGGTTGAATTAATTTGAAAATGAAAATCCCGATCACTAATTTTCTTTCCATTGTTGGATTACATTTGCAAGGCTTTAATTTTCTGTTCTTGAAATTCTTAAAACTCATCCCATTCGCTGCTTTTTCCATCTTTTTTGCCGGATTATTTTCCTGCAAAGATTTAAAAGAAGAAAGAAGTGGACCAACCCTTGTAACAACGTGGGATACCACTGTGACCTTTTTCAATTTTATTTTACCTGGTGATAGTCTTATTCTGATACACAGCCTGGCAAGCGCAACTGAAAAAAACAGAATCATTCACAAAGTGGAAAAAGTAAATCTGGATTATGTTGAGTTTACCGGACCAGATTCTGATTATGTTTTCACAAGAGAGTATGAAGTTTCAGGAAAATTTCTGGATAAATTCAGAATTAAAGAGCTTGTAACCGGTGGAATCAGGCCAGGGCTTTATAAGTTCATCAGTCAGGCAAAAAATCAGGATGGAAATTATTCAAAAACCAATGATTTCGAATTTCCATTGAACAATGTGAATTATCCGTTTATGGTTATTGACACACCCTTAAATGGTTACAGGTCACTTAACCGGATTGCGCTGGACACCTTTAGAGTAAAAATCAGGGCTTTTGGACCTGGAATATCCCAGCTGGATTTTCAATGGTACGATTCATTAAAAGCAAACCAGATAGAAGAACCAGAGACCTTTACATTTGAAGAATTACGAAATGATATTGGATTTAGTAAAAATCAAATATTTCCCAAAAGGGCAGGGAAACTTTTCTACTTAAAGGCAGCGGTAACCACCAAAAGCCAGCGGTCGGGCATTTATTGGATTCCATTTGAAAGAACCAGGCAGTGATTCTTAATCTTTTCGCAGGAGGTTTGAGATTGCAGACTTAAAATCCGGGTATTTGAATACAAAACCGGTACGCATCAACTTTTGGTTATCCGTTATATTTCCAGAAGTTACCAACTGACTCCGTTCTCCCAAAAATATTTTTAAAACGAAAGCCGGAATTGCTGGAAACAAAATTCTTCTCTTAATTTCTTTGGCTATGGCAAGTGTTGCAAACTCGTTGGTTACAATCTCCGGCGCTGATGCATTATAAACACCATCAAGGCCAATCGCATGGATAAAAACTGCAGCAGCATCTTCCAGATGTATCCAGTTTAAATATTGAAGACCAGTCCCTACCGGTGCACCAACTCCCAATCGAATGGGTTCAACTATCTTAGGCAGTGCGCCTCCGGTAGCAGACAAAACCACAGCAAGTCTTATGATTGACTTATGAGAAATTTTTGATTCCGGCAACTCTCCATAGGCTTTTTCCCAATTTTTGGCTACTGAAGCTGGAAAATCTGCTCCTAAACTGTCTGACTCTTTTTTTGAAAATTCTGATGGTCCATAAATTCCTACACCAGAGACTCCAATAAATGCCTGAATTGGTTCCCGTCTAAGCTTCAAACCCTCCGATATTGTTTTAACTGCATTGATTCTACTGTCCAGAATAAGTTGCTTACCAGATTCTGTCCACTTTATTTCACCTATACTTTCTCCGGCCAGATTAATAATTACATCTGCCCAATTAATTGCATTTTGGTCAATCCACAAGGTTGAAGGTTTCCAGAAAAATAATTTGACGTTTGGATGGTAAATTTCCAGCTTTCTGCTTAGCCACCCAACGTTATGGTTGAGTTTCAAAAGCTGATCAGAAATTTCTCTTCCAAGCATTCCAGACCCTCCTGAAATTAAAACATTCATCAAATTTTACCTAGTGGATTGAATAATAGACTGAAAAGTAAGTTGTTACACAAATATACGCTTTCCTTGTTGCAAGATTCGGATATTTAAGCGACTAAAACAAGAAATTGGCCTGCATTTTTCCTAAATTAATTATATTCAGTCCTTCGGACTTTCTACCTTCATATGTAAAAAGTAGCTGCAACCCTTGTGACAACTTTTGTTGCAGATTTATCGTCCATGTGAAATTCTGGCCAGGGCGAAGTCCTTCCAACATTTCATACGCGGCAGGACTGTTGTCATTTCCGCTATGTGTGATCCCAATCCATTTGAAAAAAGTGTTTATGGTGCGGTTTGATTTTTGATTGAACCGATACTCTACACCCAATTTCCAAAGCCCGGTCTTTTCTTCTCCACCTGCATTTTTTCTATCGCTGTATTGTCCGGTGGCCGTAATCCTATGGCTGGGACTGGGTTGGAATGAAATCTCAGGACCTGCTTCGAAACCTGTCACTTTATAATTTTGCGCCTCCAATGCATTTGAATTTAATCTTCTTTCAAACAAGCTTAATTGATTTAAAAGATTCAGAAAAGAACCTAAATTTTTTCGGAATAAAAACCGGTGTTCTCTTAATTCCCGTTGAGAAAACCCATTGGAAAGCAGGGTCTTTTGCCTGCTTTGTAAAAAGGTATAGTCACCTCCAATATCAGATTGAGTCCTGTTCCAAAATATAGTATTCCGAAAAACCTGGCTTGAAGCCAGCACTTCATCTTTGTCAGAATTTTTTAGTGGGATGTATCGTTCTGTCAATGAGCCAGCTACCAATTTCTGATCGCTTACAATGGAGCTCAAAAATGCAAACTTTGCAATTAACCGTTTCAAAGAGTTTCCTTGCCGCCATGAAAATGGGGCTGCCAGATTTAAACGGTAATTGATGGAATTTGAATACGCTTTGATAAATTCATTGGTAGGTGTAAAAATCTTTATATAAACCTTGTCTTCAGGGCGAATGGCTTCGACAAATTCATCCAGCTCCTGTAGTCCGTTTCCATTATAATCTATCCATTGGTGGGTTCCCTCTCCTACTGCATTAATTTTTATAAATTGGAAAGTCCGCTTTTGTTCCTGGCCTGTGTTGGCTGTGTAAATCAATTCGTGCCGCATGGCGCCATCCCAAAACGATCCGGTATAATCAAATCTTCCCGTGAGGTTTTCTTCTTTTTTTGATGACAAAGGATCTGCTGTCACCCGATAATTTGTTACCAAATCGATTTGCTGATTGTCTGAAAATTTCTTTCCATACCGGGCAGAAAAATTCTGAGAATAAAGGGCATTCTTCAATCTGGAATCAACAGGAAGTCGATCCTCCCGATAGGTGTACAAAAATTGAATGTTTTGATTGACAGTGTCTTTTGACCGTAAAAAGAATGAGTGAGATTTAAAGTTCATGGCGGTCCGGAGGATGGAATCCGAACCTGATTTTCGAATTGAATTTTCATCCATATTGAACCGATAGCCGGGTATAAACAAATATTTTTGTAAAGAAATTTCTGACTCAAGCCTTTGCCAAAGAGCTGTTTCTTCAGGTCTTTTGTTTTGCATGAGAAATGCCCGATTGTTTATATAAACCGGTCCCATAAAAAATGAAAGACCAAGATTTTGTTGAAATCCCTTCACATTGAGACCTTTGTCCCGAATTGAACTTTTAAAATCAGCCACAAATTTTCCTTCTTTCTCCAATCCACCATTTGCTTCTATCAAATGGTCATCCGCGGTCAGGGTATCTCCTGAATTTGCATTCCAATCTCTTTCGAATTCTATGGGTCTGAACCGGTCAATGGCATTAAATTGTTTGCTCAACCTTGTATATTGGATGCCAAGTGTTGGGGTTGCTTTATTGGGTCGCACCCCTGGTTTCCAAAAATAAGAGATGAATTGAGCATTTCCTTGATTGTCAGAATCATCCAGTTTTGACAACCTGTTTTTATCTATTCTGGAAAGTGCAATTTCAGTTTCAATAAAATGACCTTTACCGGGATTTAAAGAAACAGAAGCCCTGCTCATCGATTTTAGATTGGGCAACACAGCCTGCCTTACCGGCAAAAAACCTCCTTGTCCTTTTCCAACGAAACGATATGCCTTCCCGTTGCCAAGATTTTCAACCAATACATAATCTCCTCTGCCTTCTCCAACCTCAGAAAACAAAACCTGATACAATTTGTCTTCATTTTTAAGTGAAACTGCATAAACGGAAGTGACAATATTGTTTATCACAGTGTCTTTGAGGACATAAAGCAACTGTCCTTCCGAAAATGAATTAACCAATTGGGCCGTAGGCAAAATGGCCTTATCAGGATTGTCTCCTGCATTTGAAAGAATATTAAATGAACTGGAATCCAGCGTGTAACTAATGGGTCTGTTACCATTGTCCTGTTCCTGGTAATGCCCCAACCGGATTTTAGAAATTCCAATGGTTTCTTCATGGTCTGCCAACCAGGATGTACGGTTGTAGTTCCGTTCCGCATATTCAAAATCGACACGAAGCCGGGTAAATCTTGTGACCAACAAATTGTTGTTTAATGTGAGCTCGCCCGTATTATAATCGATTACATAATCCTGGTTAAAACCTCTTTTCAAGAGCCGGTTGTCAAAATAAATGCGCTCAGAATTGGCGAGAATGACCACAAGAAAATCAGGATTGTTTGGTGGCCGCAAACGGTAAGGCCCCTGAACACCTTCCTGAACTGCAACAACAATGGAAGCAAACTTTCCTTTGGCCACTCCGCCTCCGATTCTGGTCCGGCTATTTTTTGCTGTTGAATCCCAATAAGCATTAAATTGGGCACCCTGCACGTTTTTGAAATACCGCAAGAAAAGAGAAGGTTCATTTCTCAAAACTACATCACCTGCCAAAGCCTGGCCTTGCTTGTGGTCCAGTTGAATAAAAATCCTATCCAATTCCCTGATTTGCTGTGTATTTCCCTGGGGTTGAAATGGCACATTCTGATCAGAAAGCGAGGCTGTTAACTTTATTTTCGGGTTAATCTGACCTTCCAATTGCAGATTTAGGGATGAGTTTACGAATCCGTTCTGGTTGTTCCCAAGGCTAATTCCCCTGGTTATGGCGCCCGATTTTTGAATACCCGGCAAGGCAAAAAGTTCTTCCCGTTTTTCCTGCGCAGGATTTTCCAAACCTGGATAATCTGAAAAGTTAAAAATGGAATCATATAAAGTGCTGCTAAACCTAAACATGGGTTTGTAGGCGGCAAAAGGATAGCATTTATACTCTAACTCCAATGAATCTGACTGTTTATCTGACGACAAAAGACGGAGTTTATTGGTTTTAAAATCAAATGTAAACCTGGCAGAAGTATCTGAAATACAGCGTAGATAAGGAAAAATAATCGTAAGGCTATCCAGCTCAAATTCAGAAACTGGTTTGGAAATTTTCTTTCTGACAAGTCCACCTGGCTGTGCCCAAAGGGTAATTGTGAACAGGCAGAATATTGCTGTACTACAAACCTGAAATAGGGCTTTTCGCAATGGGCAAAAACATTTTTATGTGGGCAAGATAAAGGTAAATAAGAAAAGATTGGCCGGGAACAAAAATTATGGCACTTTATATGACCTTTCCTGGGATAGGTTCAGACAAAAATTTATGTTTTGTGCATTTACAAAATGCACAAAAAAGTAGTTACATGCCGATTGAGAAAATAAATTATCAATTTTTTAAAAACCATTACCGGATTGAATGGTTCTATTTTTGAATATTAATTATGGGTTTAAAATTAAAAGATAAAGCAATAGATTTTACTTTGAAGACTTCTGAAGGAAGTTCTTTTTCATTGTTCAAAATACTGGAAACCAAAAGTGTAGTCATCTTTTTTTATCCCAAATCGTTCACTGCAGGTTGCACCAGAGAAGCGTGCAGTTTTAGAGAAGATTATAGTTACTTCGAACAAAATGGAATCGAATTGGTGGGCATTTCTCACGATTCTATTTCCGTCCAAAGTAAGTTCAAATCCAAATTCAGACTGCCCTACACGCTTTTATCGGACCCAAACAAAAAAATAAGTAAATCGTATGGCGCCATTTACCCATTCGGTTTGCTGACCAAACGAATTACTTTTTATATCTCAAAATCGGGTGTTATAGAAGCCATTTACGACAACTTATTTTTACCTGACAACCATTTGGAAGAAATTAAAAAGAAAATTGAGCTTTTAAAATCAAAAGCGATTGCCCTCCCTCTGGAAAATTGAATTTAACTTTCAGCTTGCCATTTCCCTATTTGGCAAACTCATAACAAGCCTCAGTGGCGAAATGATCTGAGCCAGGTATATCGCGGTTCACTTTGAATCGGGTAAATTTCAATCTGTTGTTTGCAAACTGGTTATCGATTCTTAAAAAAGGAATTGGTCCATTGTACGTGATCCCAAAACCTGCACCTTTTTCTTCAAATCCATTTTGAAACGAATCTCTAACCCGCAAATAAGCATTGCTGTAGGGTGTGTCGTTCATATCTCCTGCAATTATCAATGGCAATTCTTCATTTAGTGTATTTGCCAAAAGTTCATCGATTTGTTGCGTTCTGGCCTGAAATGCCAATTTGAGTTTTACCGCAATGTTTGATGCCGAAGACCAGAAATTTTCCTTCAACCGCTTGCCATCCAGCTCATCTTCATTTATAAAAATGGATTGAAGATGCATGTTAATAACCACCAGATTTTGACCTTCAATGTCTATTTTAGCCCTGATAATCTGATTGTTGCTTCCGTCAACCTTTCTTATCACTTTCCGGCTGAGAATCGGATATTTGGAACAAATGGCCATTCCCACGGAAGCGCCCCACCGCATAGTTCCCGTTTTTGAAAAGTAAATATGCTTGTATCCTCCCCGTTTTAGTTTTTGAATGGTATTAAAAGTAGTAGAACGCGGGTTGTCAAACATTTCCTGAACACATATAATATCTGCCTTCGATTCCAGAAATGCCTTGACCATTTTAGAGCAGACTTCATTTTCATTTTGTTTGGCTTTGTCCATTCCTCCAAAGGTTTTGGCATTGAAGCTCATCACTTTAAACTGCCTGCAAGGCTCCATTTTAATGAAATGCCAACCAAAAGTTGATTGGATAAAACGAAAGCCAAGAAGTAGTGTGAGTATTGAAAAAATGGCAAAAAATGGTTTCCGCGAAAGCCAGAAAAAAGTAAAAAGGAAAAGAACAAACTGAACAACAGGAATTAAGAAAATGATAAAACCGGCAATCCAGAATTTTTCGGGTCTAACCGTTGATGCATAGTAACAGGTCAGAGATAAAAAGCAAATGAAAACGTTAAGCCTTAAAAGCCAGAGGTTACCCTTTGAAGAGGTTTTTCTCTTCTTTGGCACCAATGGTTCTTTGTTATTTTTTTCGATCCTTGCCATTAATCCTTTGCCAACCAGTCCTCAGGGTCCATTCTTTTATTGTTCTTCCAGATCTGAAACTGAAGAACTGCACCCGTTTCTTCCCCTTTTACAATCTGTCCCAAAACTTGTTTTGCCTTCACCTTATCCCCGGAAGAAACCATTATGTTTTTCAGACCACTATATACAGTAAAATATTCTCCATGTCTAACCATTATTATTTGGCCCTCCATTCCCGGAACTTGTCCTACCAAACCGATTGTTCCATCAAAAACTGAACGAACTTTTTCGCCTTCTTTTGTTGAAATATCTACGCCCAGATTGTCTACATAAACCCTTTTCAAAACCGGATGTTCATGTTTTCCGAAACCGGAAGAAATAAAACCATTCTGAACCGGCCACATTAACCTGGATTTGTTTCCGGCAAAAGATTTGGAAATCATTTTCCCTTCAGGTGTCAGGAGCATTTTCTGGTCTATGTTCTCCTCATCTTCATTCGGATTGGGTGGGCCTGTAACTACCCTGGATTTTCGTATTTCTGCTTTAACCAGGTTGGAAATCATTTTCTCTAAACGCAAAACAGCAGATTTTTGTCTTTCAATTTTGTCCTTGAGCTCTTCTTCCTTTTGAGCCAGTTGGTTTACTACCTGCTTTTGGTCCTCTTTTAAACTCTCCAATTGGCGCTTTTCAATTTCTTCGGCAGAAAGCAACACTTCCTTTCCCTTTTTCACCTCAGAAAGCCTGACTTTTTTGTTTGCCAGATTTGTACTCACCTGTTGGATGTGGTTTGCCTGCTGCCGCCTGGCTTCCGCATAGAACCGCAAATATTGAAGCCTTCTCAAAAACTGATTAAAGGTTTCAGAAGCTATAAGAAACATGAGCTGATTTTTTATACTCGCCTTTGAAGCTGCATACACCATGGCTGCATATTCCTTTTTGATATTGACAAGGTTTAAAGCCAGCTTCTCTTCTTCTGATTGCAGTGTGACGATGTCACTCTGAATCAAACCGAGTTCCTGCTGAATGCCATTTATACTCCGCTCTTTCAATCTGGCTTGCTGCTTTAACACTGCCAATTGCGAAAGAGAAACCTTTTTCTCCTTTTTTACCTCTTTTAAAATTTCTGAAGTTTGTTCTATCTTCCTTAAATTTTCCTTTTTCTCCCTTTCCAGTTGCTTTTTAGATTTCTGACAAAGAGATTGCAGCGAAAACACCAAAAAACAGCAGAAAATAAAAAACTGGAATTTCAATCTAAAATTGAACAGGACTCGAAAATTTATCAACTATTTGCTTTTTTTAGGGCCAACTTTAAATTTTTATTCAGAAACAGCAGTCTTTTCACTTCTTTTAAAGCCCGAAATTATATAATTGCATCGGAATCTTCTCATTCTCATTTAACATCTCATGATTCAAATTATACCTTCAATCTCCATTTCCGGAGGAAAAATGGCCAAATTATCACCAAATTCTCCGGAAGAAAAATGGTATGATAAGACTCCTTTAGACCTTGCCCATTATTTTGAGGACCATGGAATAAAATGGGCACACTTTGTAGATTTAGATGGAGCAAGTAAAGAAAAGCCTGTAAATCACCATGTTTTAGAAATTATTGCCAATTACACTTCCTTAAAGTTAAACTATAGTGGAGGCATAAGAACAGACGGAGATATCCAAACCGCTTTTGATTGCGGGGCGAAAACCATAACCGCAGCTTCGGTCGCTGCCTCCTCGCCGGAAACTTTTATGAATTGGATGATCACCTATGGCAGTGGGAAATTAATTTTAGGAATTGACCAAAAAGAAGGATTTATCACCACAAAGGGTTGGCACAACCAAACCGTGATTCCATATATGGACCAAATCGATTATTATTCTGAAAGAGGAATTCAATTTGTAAAATGCACGGATGTCGCCAGAGATGGCTTGCTGGAAGGTCCAAATTTCAAAATGTATGAAGAAGTCCGGGTTAAATATCCTGAAATAAACCTTGTTGCCAGCGGTGGAGTTCGTTCTGTAGATGATATCCGGAAACTGAATGAAATGGGGCTTTTTGCTGTAATTATGGCAAGATCGCTTTACGAAGACAGGATTCTTGTCAAAGATTTGAAAGAATTTCTGGTCTAATTGATTTGCCTCGGCCCCTCTTTCTCAAAAAAAAATTAAATATTCCGATGATTACTTCCTTTGATAAGGTACTGGAAAAATGTCCCCTTTGCAGCAGCCCAAAAATCAAACCGTTTGCAAACTGGACCTTTAAAAAAATTCCATTGCAATATCAGCAGTGTCATTCTTGCGGATTCATTTTTCAGAACCCCACCTATTCTGCGGCTTCCTGGGGAAAATTTTATAAAACTGACTACCGGGCCTTATACAACGACGACTCCAAACCCGCTGCTGAAGTCATTAAAATTCAAAATGACAGGGCCGACCACTATTCCCAATGGCTCAGCAATCTGAATGGAAAAGTAAAAAGTCATTTAGACATTGGCTCTTCGGCCGGAATATTTCTAAAGAAGATAAAGGACAGTTTTGGGGTTGTAAAAAGTACGGGTGTAGAACCTGGAGATGATTACAGGCAGTTTGCCTCCGAAAATGGTTTTGATATTTTTGAAGATATTGACCAACTGATTGAATCAAAGCCTGAAAAATATGATTTGATTACCCTTTGCCATGTTTTGGAACATATTCCGGATATGGTTGATTTTCTTAAAAAAATCAGAGCCCATTTGCTATCCGAAAATGGATTCCTGTTTATTGAAGTACCCAACATACGGGGCGGACAAAGTTTTGAAATTGCCCATCCCAATTGCTTTTCTCATAAAACGCTCAACGATGTTTTAGAAATGGCAGGTTTTAAAATGGTGCGGCATGCAGAACATGGCATGCCAAGAACAAACCATAAGGAAAGCAAAATTTACCTGAGTTCCCTGTCAACTCCATCTGAAAAACAAGCCGAAAAAGCCAGCCTTGCGAGTTCTGAATATCTGGATTCTAGTCTGAACCACATCAGAAAAGGTTTTACCCTTGATTCCTGGACCATGTTCTGGCTTAAATATCCGATTAAAAAACTGCTGGGGAAATTTCCGGTTTAAAATTGTCCTTTGCCCAACACAAAAGAAAATTCACCAAAAAAATTGCCATTATTATTGTATGTTAAGTTTGCAACAAAATAGTCTGGTGAAATCATTACTCTGGATTTGCATTCTGGCAATTTCAACCCTTATTTCCACGGGTTTTTACACAAAAAAACCGGTTAAAAAGCAACCAAAAATTTCCAAAGAAGCCCTTGGGAAGAAACTGTTTTTTGACCCGATCCTTTCGGCTGACAGCACCGTCAGTTGTGCCAGTTGCCACAAACCCGAATACTATTTTGCCGATACCATGGCTTTTAGCTTTGGCGTAGGTAGAAAATTAACCGCAAGAAATACCCCATCTGTTCTAAACATGGCAAGCAGAGATCTCATGTTTTGGGATGGCCGGGCAAAATCCCTGGAAGACCAGGTTTTGTTTCCAATCCGCGACCACAATGAAATGAATATGCCCATTAGCACGGCTATCGAAAGGCTGAAGAAAAGTAAGAAATACCGGAACTGGTTTCAACAGGTCTATGGCAAAAGTCCAAATGAAAAACTGCTTGCGGAAGCTGTGGCTGCCTATGAGGCCACTCTGGAAACGGCAGATTCTAAATTTGACCAAAGCAATAAAGGCAAGGTAAAACTAACTGCCGATGAACTGGCGGGCCAAAGACTATTTATTGGAAAAGGAAAATGTTTTGATTGCCATTTCTCACCTGATTTTACAGGGGATGAGTTCAAAAACATTGGTTTGTATGATGGAAAATTCTGGAACGACAAAGGCCGTTTTAACGTAACCAAAGACAGCAGTGATTTGGGTAAGTTCAAAGTTCCTGGCCTTCGAAATGTGGCAAAGACAAGCCCTTATATGCACAATGGCTCGTTTAAAACATTGAAAGAGGTTATCGAATTTTATATCAATCCAAAAGCATTTGTTGCCAATGCAATAGGAACGGATACAACAATAGCCAAAGGAATAGTCTTGAATGAAAAAGAAAAAGAACAGTTGGAGGCATTTCTGCTTACCCTCACTGATGATAAACCCATAAAATAAAAATAGGCACCGATTTTCAACAGCGCCTATTTTTTCAATAAAATTTGAGTGAATTAAGCTACTACAGCTCTCTTCTTCTCCTTAATTTTAGCAGCTTTTCCTTGCTTACCTCTTAGGTAATACAATCTGGCTCTTCTAACGGAACCTTTTCTTACGATTTCAATCTTTTCGATTGAGGCAGACAATAAAGGGAAAATTCTCTCCACACCTACGCCGTTTGAAATCTTTCTTACTGTAAAAGTTTCACCCGCAGAATTAGGATTTCGTCTTTGAATAACTACACCCTGGAACTGCTGAATCCTTTCCTTGTTACCTTCTTTGATTTTAACGTGAACGTTGATCGTATCACCAGCACCGAAGTCAGGCATTCCAGTTCTTTTTTCTGCCAACTCAGCTTCAACGTATTTAATTAGCTCTGACATGATTATTATAAATTTTTACTTTGTTAATATTTGATTTTCTGTGAGGCTACGGTATAAATCCGGCCTTCTTGTTTTTGTTCTATCCAAAGATTGCTCCATGCGCCACTCTTCAATTTTGGCCTGGTGCCCACTCAATAAAACCTCTGGTACTTTATATCCTTTAAATTCTGCAGGGCGGGTAAACACCGGAGGTGCTATCAATCCATCCTGAAAACTATCGGTCAAAGCAGAAGTTTCATCATTCATCACACCGGGAACCAATCTCAATATGGCATCAGAAATGACAGCAGCTGCAAGTTCACCACCAGACAACACATAGTCACCAATACTGATTTCATGTGTAATTAGGTTTTCTCTTACTCTTTCATCCACCCCTTTGTAGTGCCCGCAAAGAATAATAATATTCTTAAACAGTGACAATTGATTGGCCATTGGCTGGTCAAACAACTTTCCATCGGGAGAAGTGTAGATGACTGCATCATAACTTCTTTGACTTTTCAGATGGCTGATGCAACGATCGATTGGCTCAATCATCATCACCATGCCAGCTCCTCCGCCAAATGCATAATCATCCGTTTGTTTTTGTTTGCTCTCAGAATAGTCTCTTAAATTATGAACCACAACATCAATCACCCCGGCGGCCCTTCCTCTTTGGAGGATGGAATGCTCAAACGGGCTTGTCAGTAATTGCGGAACACAAGATATGATATCAATTCTCATCGCCTTCCACCGGTCCGGTTGGTTTTAAATAAACATCCAAAAGTCCTTCCGGTAGTCTGGTCTTAACAATTGAATTCTTTCTATCAAAAGAAACAACTATATTTTCATGCACAGGTATCAGAACTTCTGAATCATTCCAATGCATAGAGGCCAGAGTTTGTTGAGGCAACTCAAAAATTTCAGAAATCAAACCAAGTTCACCTTCAACCTCATCTACAATCTTGGCCCCTACCAATTCATGGTAAAAATACTGGCCAGGTTTTAGGTTTGGTAAAAATTGTTCCGGTAAGAAAAGCTTGGAACCCTTGAATTTTAAAGCTAGTTCTTCTGATTTGACATCCTGAAACTGAATTACAAACTGTCCTTGCCTGGTTGAAGTAATCTTTTCAATCAGGTATGGGACAAACTGACTTTCTGTTTCTACAAAAAGCGCATCTATTTTATTGTATCTTGACGGGTCATCAACATCAAATCTGGCCACAACTGAGCCATTGTACCCATGGGTACGCTCAATATAGCCAAGTTCAAAACATTGATTTTTCGTCATTTGCTATTTATTCAGCAGATTTTGTTTCTTCTTCAGAAGCAGCTTCAGCAACAACTTCTTCAGCTGCAGGTACTTCAGCTACAACTGCTTCAACTGCAGGTGTTTCTGCAACAACCTCTTCAACCGCAGGTGTTTCTGCAGCAACCTCTTCAACTGCAGGTGCTTCAGCAACGACTTCAGCAACCGCTTCTTCAATAGCCGGAGCTTCTGCAACAACCTCTTCAACTGCAGGCGCTTCAGCAACTACAGGCTCCGGATTGGCAGCGGCAATGGCGGCTGCTAATTTTGAAGCCTGAGCAGCAACTCTTGCAGCATTCACCTTGGTTTCAGCTTCCATTCTTGCTTTTGCAGCATCTGCTTTTGCCTGGGCAAGATTATCAACCCTTCCTGAGATTTTAGAATCTTTGGTTGTCTTCCAGGATTCAAACTTCGTATCGGCCTCTTCCTGAGAAATTGCGCCTTTGATAACACCTATTTGTAAGTGTTTTTTGTACATCACTCCTCTGTATGAGAGGATTGCACGAACAGTATCAGTAGGTTGGGCACCGTTCAATAACCAGCCTAAAGCTTTGTCATCATTTAAGACAATCGATGCTGGAATTGTATTCGGATTGTAAGTACCGATTTTTTCAATAAAGCGACCATCGCGTGGTGCAGTAGCATTGGCGACCACCAGGTCGAACATTGCCATTTTTTTTCTCCCTCTTCGGGCAAGTCTTATTTTAACCATATGGTTTTGTTTTGATGAGGAACACGTCCTCGTTTTTAAAATTGGGATGCAAAATTAAGATTAAAATATTAATTTTCTATGCTTTAGGTAAAAAATTAGAGCAGACAACTTCCTTTGGAATTCGAACAAACCAAATTTTAATGCAGTTCCTTAACTTCAAAATGACCAAAAAATTTATTTTCGACATTTTATGGCTAAAAAATAATTGTAAGTAAATCGTAGATTCGACAACGAAACAAAACAATTAATTACTAGAAATTTTAATTTTTTTTAATTTAATATAATTTTTCATATGTTTGCATTGTATTTATCTAATAATAATTGAACTATCCAAAATTTTAGCTAAGAAAAAAATTAGTCAACTTAATGGTAATAAATACTTTAAATCTTCACTTAGACTTCCCTCACACCTTTCCGTATTTGCACAAATTTTTAGAAGGAAAATGAATAACCGTTGTCCACACGAAAAAATATCATTAAAAAGTATGAAAAAAGTCCTTAACCTTTTTGTTTTTTCCCTGCTGTTCAGTTTTTCTGTTCAGGCCCAATTGGATACTGAATTCTGGTTTGCACCACCAGAGTTGACGCAATCTACCAACGAAGGCGCCCCCAGGGACAGACCCATTCAATTGGTGGTAAGTACCCTTGAAAATGCTGCTAAGGTAACGATAATCCAGCCGGCAGATTTAACTTTTGCACCCATCGTTTTGAATATGCCTGCCAATACCACACAAATTGTTAATCTAACCCCATTTATAGACAGGTTGGAAAGCAGGCCTCACAATACAGTATTAAAAACCGGACTTTATATAAAATCGACCAATTCTATTTCTGCTTATTATGAAATTAAATCATCTAATAACACAGATATTTTTGCTTTGAAAGGAGCCAACGGTTTAGGCAGAAAATTCTACACACCTTTTCAGACCCATTGGGACAATGCATTGACGAATTCAGGGTTAGTTTACAACCCTACCACTTTTGCCTCATTTGATATAGTTGCAACCCAGGATACAACTTTGGTAACTGTCACCCCGACAAAAGACTTGATTGGCCACCCAGCTGGCGTACCATTTTCATTTACATTGAATAGGGGTCAGGTATATTCATGCCGGGCGATTGACAGATTTGGTGCCAACCATCCAGCCGGCTCCAAAATTGAATCAGATAAGGATGTAGCCGTTACGATAAAAGATGACATGTTGCAATTTGCTCCTCCTGTTCCTGGTGCCGATATTGCTGGCGATCAACTGACTCCAGTAGATTATTTAGGAAAAAACTATGTTTTAGTCAAAGGAGGATTGAACAACAATGGCGACCGCTGTTACATACTGGCCACTGAAGACAACACCATTATTAGAGTTGACGGAAATCCAATTCCACTTGATACTTTAGATGAAGGAGAACAATATGAGCTTCAAATGCTCAAGCAAAGTTATTTCCTGACCTCAAATAAAAATGTTTGTGTTTGGCATATTTCTGGTCTCGCGGACCAAGTGGCAGGAGCAATAATACCATCATTAAATTGTACAGGAACAAATCGGATTGGGTTTACAAGGACCAATTCTTCGACTTTTATTGTAAATGTAATTACCAAAACCACAGCCATTAACAACTTTACTTTAAATGGTAATGCCAGCCTGGTTCCCGGGTCAGCTTTTCAACCAATTCTTGGAAGTAATGGCTGGATGTTTGCCAGAATCTCATTTAACACTGCACAGATTCCTGCTGGAACAACTTTACTTTTAAAAAACTCCGGGGATGAACTTTTTCACGTAGGGGTAACCAATTATGCCTCCGGGGTCGGAAGTAATTATGGGTATTTTTCAAATTTTTCAAGGTTAAATCTTGGTTCAGTTAAAAATGTTTGTCAGGGAGATACAGCACTTATTGATGCGGGTCCGGCAAAAACTTTATATCAATGGAGTACAGGCGAAACCACGAGAATAATCAGACCTTTAAATCCAGGGAAGTATTGGGTAAATACCTTGAGTGGAACGCAATGCCCTAAAACTGACACTGTTATTGTAAATTACTATAATCCAACATT
>JAIXQU010000038.1 GCA_027485575.1 Cytophagaceae bacterium | reverse complement strand
AGGAGCATTGGAAAAGCTAGAGTTTTTTGCATACTTTTTGGGGCAATGCCAAAAAGTATGAATCTCGGAAACCGACAATTAATTGGAAGGAAGGATTTTGTGGGTTAGATTTCTACTTTTTCAGTGGACCCTATTTAGGGTTCTGACTTTCGATTTTTTGGCTATTCATTGGCCAAAGAAATAAAAGCATTACAATCCAGGGACTTTGCCAACCACCTATGTCTAAAATTTGCCAGGTTCCTAAATGAAACAGGATGCCACAAATGATGGTTACAAATCCCCATTTTGGCCATGCCCATTGCAAGCAACTGAGCAATTGAAAAGCAAGGCCAAAGAAAAGTAGAATTGGGCCCAGGCCTGAAATTCCACCCAGATATTGGCAGATTTTTGTTGGATGAAGTTGGCAAAGAACATTGAAATGACTATCAGAAATCCAGGATAATCCGGAAAGGGTGATTTTTTCCATTCCTGAAAAGAAATAACAACCCCAGATAAAGGCTTGAAATACCCCAAAGGCAAGGCCATTATGTCCTTTCTTTAAAAAGATAATGGTCTGGTAAATCATTGTTCCGACCATTCCGGCATACAAAGTAGCATAGGTGTGGTCTATTTTACCAAAGCCTAAAAAAATGGAAAGTAAAAAAGTCCAACCTAGCCAAATGAGAATGCTGATTGTCAGGGGTATGAATTCTTTTTCTGCCCATTTGGCCAGAACCAATACTGCAGTTAAACCAAAAATCAAAACCCCGGTAAGCTGTAAATAGTATTCCAATGGGAAACTGCTGCCAAAAAAGGAAAACTGAGGTAGAGGTTCGTAAAGGGGTTTCCATTGTGCCCTGACACGAAGTTCCTTGAGTAAATCAGGTAGATAAATCAATTGAACAACAAAAAACAGCTTAATTCTCCATGCAATATTGGATTGAGATGAAGTTATCTCACCCATCTTTTTCGAATAGGCAAAAAGATAAAATCCAAATCCCATTAATAACAACCATCTTATTTTTAATTGCTTTACCAGGTCTAAAATGCCTGAATCACCAAAGATTCTGATTTTTTCCTGAAGACCTGGATACAGGTTTTGAATAAAAATATTAGAGCCCGAAGGGTGTATGAGTGATTGAAAAACAAAGTCTTCCAGGAATAGGAATAGTAAAAAACCTGCAATCCCTAAGATAGCAAAGTATGAAATTTCGCTTTTTTTCATTGGGGATATATAATTGAGGATTGGGCAAGCATAGATCCTGAAATTGATATTATTCGGATTGAGTCAGGTTTTTCTTTTAAAGCATAATTGATTTTTAACCCAAGCTTTGTCGATTTTTCTTTATTATAAAAGCTCCTTGAAGCCAAAACAGGAAAATAATTTTTATCAAAGTATTCATTGCCGGTTTGAAGGGTTTTCCAGTTTTCTTTTGGGTTTTTAACCTGGATTTCAAAAGATTCCACTTTTTTCTGGTCGGTTGGAACCAGGGCGAACATGCCAAATCTATGCAATGGAAAAAGGTCGGTTAGCCCCAAAAAAGGCAATCCAAAAAATAAGATGATTACAACCAAATACCAGTTTTTCATTTACCAGAGGAATGGGATTAAGCGATTGGTGTTTTTTTTATAGTCTTCATAATCAGGAAATTTTTGAGCCAGCAATTTTTCTTCCCTTAGAATTTTGAAAATCAAAATAAAACTGAGTAAACATAGTGCCAACAATCTTGGAATAGACCAGAATTGCCAAATTAAAGTCGAAGAAACAATCAAAATACCTGCATAAGTTGGGTGTCTGATGTAGGCAAAAATTCCAGATTGAACCAATCTGCTCTTATTTTTAGGCTCAGGAAATACACTGAAAGAGTGCCAATTCAACCCAAAAATTCCTGAAATGGCAATAAAAACACCAGACAGTTCCCAAATTTGAAGTTCTATTCTGATAGCTTTTAAGGGAGCCGTTAAGCCAATAAAAATCAGGCAAGCGACCTGTGCAAAAACAAGCAACCATGATAGTAAGGGATATTTTTGATTGTCAAGGTTTTTTATCACAATTCATTTTGGTTTCTCAGATTCATATCAAGGTCATCCAGATTTAATTTTTCTAAATCAGAATCAGATAGGTTATCTAACTCAGTTTTTGTTTTTGGAGACGTTCTTTCAATGTTTATTTTTCTTTTGGCCAGATTAAAAATGATTCCTGCATCTAAAATAATTCCATTATTTGGATTGCCGGCAAATAGGTTGTTTTTTGAATTATAACGGTCAGAAAGTTCTTTGGAAATCCAAAGTTTTCGTCTCATCAACAACCCAAAGCCCAGCCTCAATTGAAATCGATCATCAATATCCAGGAAATAAAATTGAGTAAGCCTGAAATCATTATTTCGGATTACCAATTGTTCAATAGAACCTGAATTGTTGAATAAGGATGAATAAAAAATATTGAATCCACCAGAAGGTTGAAAAGAAGTCTGGCTTCGAAATGTTTTACTTAATCTATGTGAATATTGGATTTTATAGGGTAAAAGCAATGAAAAAACACCATTGGACCCAGTTTTGGCCCGAAAGCCTAAAATCGGCAATCCAATTCCTTTTCCAAATGCGAAGTTGTAAGCAAAGCCAGAAAATAGAGCCCATTTCTTTGAAATAGTTCTTACATATAGTAGGCTTGTTGTTGGTCTGATTATTGGTTTTGAGTTTTTTAATTCTCCGATTAGAAGTCCATTTATATTTCCAATCCAGCTATTTTTTGCTCCTAAGGTTGCGATATTTATACCGGCCCTTGCCTGATAAAATCTTTGGTGGGCGGGTTCAAAACTGATGTTTTGTCTTTGAAATAGGGCCTGAGAGTTAAAATTGATTTGAAAAACTCTGATACTTGTATCCTTGACAATGAGCTTTTTCAATACCGGAACTTTGTAGTTAATCGAGGCTCGGTTAGATTTCAAACTTCCATTATTACTTTTAAAGTCGCGGACAGGAATCGATTCCAATGAAATGGAAAGTCTATGGCTAGTTGAGTTAAATTGTCCTTTTGTGGCAAATGGAATTGTTAAAATTGTAAGGAAAATCAGACCTGGTATTCTAAAAATCATAAGCAAAAAATAAAGCCCCGCTTTGAGACGGGGCTTTATGATAGGATTTAGGAACAAAGGTTTAAATTTTCAGGAGTTTAAATATTTCGTTGGTAAAAACTTCACCATCTTCTTTTTTAACTCTATAGGTAATGATACCTTCTCTTTTAAGAAACAGGGGTTGAATGATAGACCCGGAACAGATATATTCTTCTCCATCGTAGATTTTAACAAAATCTCCGGTTTTTAAAATAGCAGAATCGTAAATAATTTTATTTACGACATCGGCTCTCTTCTGCATGAATTCGCCGATTTTTTTATCCATTTCTGCAATGAGCCTAAGTTTGTCCTCAGGGATAGAATGTGTCATCCGTGTTATTAGCGTGCCAAATACAATAATCTTACAAACATTACCAAAAAATTACGTGTTCAAACTTTTAAAAATTTTAATTGGGCTTAGAAATTTCGGGCGATTGTGTGTTCAATATGTGCCTTCAAAAGCCTTTTTTCAAAGATTTGATTTGCAAAAGTAAAATTTGAATCCAACAAACAATGCAATTTTTAATGAATTTTTCGAAAATTTCTTTCACAGGCAATTAGTTCGGAAGAGTTTGCCGTCATTCGCACAATCTATTCATATGAAAAAGCACGCATTAAAGCCTATTGGGATTTTCGATTCTGGTATCGGTGGATTAACGGTAGCCCAGCAAATTTCAAAAATTTTACCCAATGAAGATATCATCTATTTCGGTGATACCGCTCATTTGCCCTATGGAGATAAATCTACAGCCGCCATACAAGCGTATTCGGTGAAAATTTGTAATTTATTATTGAGTCAGGATGTTAAAGCCATTCTGATAGCCTGCAATTCTGCATCTGCTGCCGCCTTTGATTTGGTGAAGGAGTATGTAGGTTCCAAAGCTTTGGTATTTAATGTTATTGATCCGGTTGTCGATTATGTTTCAAGACATTTTGCAGGAAAAACGGTAGGATTAATTGGTACAAAACAGACCATCAATTCCAATATTTTTAAAAAGAAAATTGAGGATAAAAACCAACATATTGTATTAAAATCATTGGCTACTCCGCTTTTAGCGCCCATGATTGAAGAAGGTTTTTTCAATAATAAGATAAGCAACGAGGTTATTTATGAATACCTCAATAATCCGGAGTTATCCGGAATTGAATCTTTGATTTTAGGTTGTACCCATTATCCATTGATAGCCAAGCAAATCGAATCGTTTTTTCAAGGAAAGGTAGAAGTAATTGATTCATCAGGTATTGTAGCAAAATCGGTTTTGGACAAATTGACTGAATTGGAATTGCTCAATTTTCCCCACGAGGTTAAAAATAAATTTTATGTCTCAGACTACACACCTTCTTTTGAAAACTCAACGCAGATTTTCTTTAAGGACAAGGTAAATCTGGAATATTATCCGCTTTGGGATTAATTGAAGGTTCATTGGGAATCCTTTCAAACAATAATCAATCCAGAACTACTTCTGCGTTGGCTATTGGTTTTTCTTTCCAAATCCAATCAATCAAATTAAGTAAAGGGCCTGTCATTAAGGTTGTTACAACAGCCATAATCACCAACACAACAAATATTTCGGGTGAAATCACGCCCAAATCATAGCCAATATTTAAAACAACCAATTCCATAAGCCCTCTCGTATTCATTAAGGCACCCAGGGCAAATGAGTTTTTCCAGGTTTGGTTCATTAATTTAGCTGCGGTAACTGTCCCAATGATTTTTCCGGCCACAGCCACGACCAGGACTAGGAGACAGATTTCCCAAAGTCCGTCTGAAACCAAAAGCCCGATTTGAGTTCTTAATCCGGTAAAAGCAAAAAATATGGGAAGGAAAAGCAGAACGCTTACATCCTCAATTTTCAACCGAAGCGTTTCTCTGATTTTATGGTCCGTAGGCATGGTTACACCCGCAAGGAAAGCTCCAAACAATGCATGAATGCCAATTATCTCGGCTATATAAGCAGAAATCAAAAGGTTGAGGATAGAAATGGCAATGAATGGTCTTCTGATTAGGCCTCCCTCATCTGAGAATTTTTTAGAAAGTCTTAGCATGATGGGTTTAACAATTTTAAACATTATCACCACATATCCCAAGGCAAGAATTAAGGTGAATAATGCTGCCCCTAAATCTCCTGCTTTTGCTATGGCAATAACAACAGCCAGAATGCACCAGGCAGTTACATCATCTGTGGCAGCACAAGTTATTGCCATGACTCCCAAAGGGGTTCGGCTAAGTCCTCTTTCCTGAATGATTCTCGCCAAAACCGGAAAGGCAGTTATACTCATACTTACGCCCATAAATAACCCAAATGTAAGGAAGGAAACCCCCCCTGGAGCAAAACCGGAATAAAGATGGTAGGCCAATAAAACGCCCATAAAAAATGGGACAAAAATGCTGGCATGGCTAACAAACAATGCAGTTTGAATTCTCTTGTTGAGCATGGAAATATCTAAGTCAAGACCTATGATAAACATAAAGAGACTTAAACCTATCGTACTCATAGCATGAAGGTTAGGCAGACTTGCTATCGGAAAAACAGACGACCATACCATCGGAAATGCAACGCCAAGGATTGACGGCCCAAGGAAAATTCCGGCAATAATTTCTCCAACTACTGCGGGTTGCCCAGCCATTCGCATGAAATAGGAGAATAGTCTGGATAGACTGATGATGATGATGATCTGAAGCAAAGCCATACTTAAAGGATGGCTTAAATTTCCAATCAGTTGCTGTAAAGTCTGGTCAATTACTTTATATGAGATGGGTGATTTTAGAGAAACAGAAATGGGTTGATTTAGTGCTTCGGTGGTCCTTGTTATCTGCGACCAACTGTGGTTTTGAAGTTTTTCTCCCGAGGTAATCACCCAATATACCCCAAAAGAAAATACAAAGAGCATAACTCCATAGAGCAATGCACCTTTTTTAAATGAGATTTTTTCAATTGGAAAATGGGAAGAACTGTTTGGCATAAATTGAAACTAAAAAAGACCCATAGATTTCAAGCTAAATTACAGCCTAAAAATACCATTCATTTCCAAACTAAAAAAATGCAATCTTCAATCTTGATTTTTTTAGATTTCTATCAATTATAATTAATTAATTGCAGCCCAAAGAACCAGGATTTTAAGTAATATTTTTATTTTCCGAAGAATAACAACATGATTATTAGACGAATACATTTTTTGTTTTTAGTATTAGCTACTTCTCTTTTTTCTCCAGAGATTCATGCGCAAACCTCAGATTCTACACAAACTGAAGTCGAGGAGGATTACAGCCAATATGGAAGTACAGAAGAAAGTGTAAAATATTGTACCCAAAAAGTAAGATTCTTATCTCCAACCAAACTGATTTCAATAGGATATGAGTTTCAAGCCCCTTTTACAGCTGCCTTTAAAGAGGAAAAATCAGGTGTTAATAAAGGAGGATCTACTTCACCACCAAAGGAGCAAAAAGTTGAGTTTATGGGAGGTGCAAGATGGCAGGCAAATGCCCCTGTCATTTCAAACAATAAGTTTATTCTAAATCTTTCGGCAAATTATTACGAAAGTAAATTCCGGATTAAATCAGCTGAAGACAATTCGCCTGTAGAAGATAAAACTGTTAATTCCCTTAAGCCAGGTTTACGAACCATGGGCTTGAGTGCCACGGCTTTTAAACCTCTCGACGACAAACATTTTATCATTGCTTCTGTAATGGGAGATTTCAATGGAAATTTTACCTGGGATAATTTTTCCGATAATATGCCCCTACCAACCCTCACATTTGCAGCGCTTTATGGTTGGAAAAAGTCTGATAATTTCATGTGGGCCATTGGTGCCACCCAAACATGGCGAGGCGGAGAAAAATTATATGTTCCTATTGTCATGGTTAACAAAACCTTTAATGACAAATGGGGTTTGGAAATTTTGCTACCTGCAAGGGCGCACGTGAGGTATAATTTTTCACCTCAGTCTTTGCTCTTGGGTGGTTTTGAAATTGAAGGCAATAGCTATCGACTTTTAAATGAGGAATCCATGTCTTTTCCAAAAGGGATTACTCAGCTTCGCCGTTCTGAGCTAAAATTCAGAATGATTTATGAGCAAAAGTTATTTGGTTTTGTCTGGCTTTCGGTTCAGGCTGGCTACCGGTATAATTTCAAATTCAATTTTTCTGAAGAGAGAACCAGCAAAAGGGGCGATTTTCTGGTGTCTTCCAAGTTGGGAAACCCGCTGTATGCCGGAATTAGTTTGAATCTGGTTAGTCCTTAATTGTTTTTGCAGGTTGTGAAAAGCTCCTCTTTTCAGTTTTTTGGCCTTCTGTTTTTTTTCATTCTTGTTTTTGAAGTCAATGCCGGAGGCAATTCAACCCATTTCTCCGGTGTAATTAAAAATATAAAGTCTGGGACTGAAGTTCAGATTTCTACCTACAACCTTATTATAAATGACTTCCAGAGGTTATACAAAGCCAAGGTGTCAGGGTTGGGAATTAAAAAAGTAAGGCTTACTTTTTTAAGGAGTATTAGAAATCCAAAATCAATTTCATGACCAAACTTAGTATGAAAAAAAAACACTGGGTTTCAGGGCGTTTTTTCTAAACAGTTCACTATCAGAAAGTTTTTGAAAGAATGGACCCAAAAATTCACTACCAATAAATAGGCAGAAAGGCTATTCGAATATTTTGAACATCAGGAAATAAACAGCTTTTAATTCAAGATGGACAAATGAAAATAATCCAATCGTAAAAGATTAAAATTGAGGTTCATAGCTGGTTATTTTCGTCCAAATTCAAAATTTTAATAGTCATTCAAATTTGTAAAAAGCATCTTTGCAGTCCATAATGATTCTTGGAAAGTTAATATCAAAATCCTTTTCCAACCACATAATATATTGAAAATGAATTTAGTAGATGCAAAAGTACTTATAACAGGGGGGACGTCAGGTATTGGTTATGAGATTGCCCACAGGTTGAAGTTAGCGGGTGCTCAAGTGGCGATAACAGGTCGAAATGGTGAAAATCTTTTTAAAGCTGCAACCGAACTGGGGGTTCATAGAATTCAGGCAGATGTATCCGTCGAAGCAGATGCCATTCGCTCGGTAAATACAGCAAAAGAACAAATGGGTGGCCTTAATGTGCTGATTAACAATGCTGGTTACGGGTATTTTTCAAATCTTTCTGATATTAAGATGGAGGAGTTGGATAAAATGATGAATACAAATGTCAGGGGATTGATTTTGATGGGGCGTGAGGCTAGTAAAGTATTTACAAAACAAAAATCAGGAAACATTATCAACATTTCCAGTACTGCCGGTCTTTCCGGATTTGCAGGAGGAACAGCTTATGTAGCATCCAAATTTGCCGTCAAGGGCATTACGGAGTGTTGGAGGGCAGAACTTCGGAAATCTAATGTTCGGGTAATGTTGATTAATCCATCTGAAGTGCAAACCAATTTCTATCTAAACGCTGGAAATGAGGCAAGGCCATTCAATGGGACCAAATTGGAAGCACAGGAAATTGCCCATGTTGTTATATCCATGTTGCAAATGCGTGACATTGGTTTTATAACCGAGGCAACTGTATTTGCCACAAATCCGCAATAATTTTTTTGATGAGATTTCCCTTTTTCTGGTAAAAAGTGGAATGGCCAAAATCCTGTTTGGGAACTCAGTACATGGCCACTTCTGAAACCCTATCCAGGGCATCAAATCGAATTCTTAATATCTCTGGTTGAATCGAACTCTCTGGATTGCAGAGGGTTCCGCCTTTAATTCCGTATTCAAAGAATTTTTGGCCTCTTGACCGGATGTCAGTTGCATCTGGCTTTCCGAACAATTTTTTTATCTCCTTTTCATTGTGTCCAATCAATTTGGATTGGTTGCTCATAATGGAAGTTAAAAGTTTTTCTCTGGCTCCATAGCAACCATTCGGATCCTCTTTCCATTTTTGCGTGTCGAAACCCTGGATGGAAATTTCATTTTCGCATGAAAATCCAAGAGTCAAAATCAAAAAATAGAAGCAAAATCTTTTTATGGAAATTATCATAAGCCGGATATTAATCAATTGCAAAGTTGCATGGGTAATTCCATTCATTTTTATATCAACACATCTTTTTTCTATGGATATACGATACATCCTCCAAATGCCTCATCCGGATAATCATTATTTTGAGGTGAAACTTGAACTGAAAAACAATACCTCCAAACAACTGGAAATCAAAATGGCCACCTGGACTCCAGGCAGCTACCTCATCAGGGAATATGCAAAGAATGTAGAAGCAGTTTCAGCCATAGATAAATCCGGCAAACCCCTGGCGATAAAAAAAGTAAATAAAAACTCATGGGAGTTGACTGCGGGTAAAGTTGCCGATCTCACAGTCAGTTACAGGGTGTATGCAAATGAATTGGCTGTACGCAATTGTTATCTGGACCACGAGCAGGGATATCTCAATCCAGCTTCGGTATTTCTCTTTGTTAAAGGTTTTGAAAACAAGCCAGCCACATTAAAGGTAGAATTGCCATCAGAATGGAAGCAGGTTGTAACCGCTTTAAAGCCAAAAGGAACGTCCAATACCGAATTTGAAATCCAAAATCTGGATGAGTTTATAGACTCACCCATTTTGTGTGGAAATCCCGTAATTGTACCTTTTGAAGCCGGAGGCGTTAAACATAAGGTTGCTTTTCAAGGCCCAGCCAATCTGAACGAAGAAAAAATCAAATCAGATTTTTCGAAAATAATTGAAGCTGAAAAATCTGTTTTTCAACATCATCCTTGCAAGGAATACACGTTTCTGGTTCACCATGTTGCCCAGGGTGGGGGAGGTTTGGAACATAGCCATAGCAGTTCCCTTCAGACATCGCCTTTGACGTATGACTCTGAAACAAACTATCAAAACTTTCTTGGTTTGGTTTCCCATGAATATTTTCATCTATGGAATGTTAAAAGGCTACGGCCCAATCCTTTGGGGCCATTTGATTATGACCAGGAAAACTACACAACCATGCTTTGGTTCTCAGAAGGTTTTACCAGCTATTATGACGATTTTATCCTTTTCAGGGCTGGAATTACCAAAAAAGAAAAGTTCTTAGATGTGGTGGCATCCAATTTAAGCAGGGTGGAATCTGTTCCGGGTATGTACAACCAAAGTCTTTCTGAGGCCAGTCTGGATGCATGGATTAAATATTACCGTCCAAATGAGAACAGCCAGAATAGCCAAAGCGACTATTATACCAAAGGTGCGGCAATCGGTACCTTGTTGGATTTGATGATCATCAAAGAAACCAAAGGCGATCAAAACCTGGATAACCTGATGAAGGAGATGTATGATGAATTTTACATTTCAAAAAATGTGGGTTTTTCTGAAACTGATTTTGAAAGACATCTTGGAAAAAAACTAGGAGAAAAAAAGGCCAAAGATTTCATTGATAAATTCATCAACGGCGTTGAAAAACCAGACTGGGTGAAAAGTTTTTCAGATTTTGGAATCAAAATTTCAGATAGAAACGACCTGTTAAAACCATTGACAATCGGACTGAAACTGCAAGGAAACGGAAGAGTGACCGTACAGGGAATTAACAAACTGGGACCAGCCTATTTGAGTGGAATTTACATTGGGGATGAAATTATCAGCATCGGAGACCGGAGAATTGATAGTCCTGACCTCAATTCTGTTTTTTCCTCTATGAGTGAAGGGAGTAAAATTCAGGTTTTGTATAATAGAGCGGGCCAATTAAAAACTACAGAAATCACGTTGGCAAGAGATCCGGGTAAAAATTTGAAATTGGAATGGATGGAAAATGCAACTCCGGATCAGGATAAGTTAAGGAAGAAGTGGTTGAGAATGGAGTGATTTTAAAAATGAAGAAAGCCACACTTTTTTTTAAAAAGACTTTCCTTCTTCTCTAAAATAGAATAATATCCTTCCATATTTGTGGCTTGATTTTTTGCATTCCGCATGTCTAACGAAACCATCATTTTTTCAATGGCGGGTGTCAGTAAGTACTGGCCACCACGCAAGCAAGTCCTAAAAAATATTTATCTCTCTTTCTTCTATGGCGCCAAAATTGGCGTTTTGGGCCTCAACGGTTCAGGAAAGTCGACTCTGTTAAAACTCATTGCTGGCAAAGACAAGGAATTTGAAGGCGAAATAGTTTTCTCTGCGGGCTACACAGTGGGAATGCTGGAGCAGGAGCCAGATTTGGACCCGAATAAAACGGTTAAAGAAATAGTGCAGGAGGCAGTTCAGAATGTGGTGGATCTTTTAAAAGAATTTGATGCCATCAACGAAAAGTTTGCCGAAGAAATGACTGACGATGAGATGACAAAACTCATTGAACGTCAAGGAGAAGTGCAGGAAAAGCTTGACCATTTGGATGCATGGAGCCTGGATGCCAAATTGGAAAGGGCTATGGACGCATTGCGTTGTCCACCGGACGATGCCATGGTTTCTGTGCTTTCAGGAGGAGAAAAACGACGGGTGGCACTTTGCCGTTTGTTGTTACAGGCACCCGATGTTTTGCTTCTTGATGAGCCAACCAACCATTTGGATGCAGAATCGGTTCTTTGGTTAGAACAATTTTTAAGAGATTATAAGGGAACTGTTATCGCGGTTACCCACGACAGATATTTCCTTGACAATGTTGCGGGCTGGATTTTGGAATTGGATAGGGGAGAGGGAATTCCATGGAAAGGAAACTACAGCAGTTGGTTAGAGCAAAAACAAGCCCGTCTGGCCAAAGAAGAAAAATCAGAAACCAAGCGGATGAAAACCCTTGCCAGAGAATTGGAATGGGTAAGAATGGCACCCAAAGCAAGGCAGGCCAAAAGCAAAGCCAGGTTAGGTGCGTATGAAAAATTGCTCGGTGAAGATGCAAGACAAAACGAAGATAAACTGGAATTATATATCCCTCCGGGACCTAGATTGGGTGCAAAAGTGATTGAAGCCCACGGTGTTTCTAAGGCATTTGGAGATAAATTGTTGTATGAAAATCTGGATTTTACTTTGCCTCAGGCGGGTATAGTAGGCATTATCGGACCTAACGGTGCAGGTAAAACAACCTTATTCCGGTTGATTACCGGTCAGGAGAAGCCAGATACGGGTTCTTTTGAAGTTGGACCGACAGTGAAATGGGCATATGTAGACCAAAGTCACGACAAGTTGGATGCAGAAAAGACAATTTTTCAAGCCATTTCCGGCGGAACGGACTTAATGAATCTTGGTGGCAAACAGGTCAATTCGAGGGCTTATGTGGGGAAATTCAACTTTACCGGAAGTGACCAGGAAAAGAAACTAGGAATCCTTTCCGGCGGTGAAAGAAACAGGGTTCACCTTGCTATGGCTTTGAAGGAAGAAGCCAACCTTTTGCTTTTGGATGAGCCAACCAATGATTTGGATGTAAATACTTTGCGTGCCCTGGAAGAAGCTTTGGAAAACTTTGGAGGTTGTGCCGTAATCATTAGCCACGACCGTTGGTTTTTGGATAGGGTAGCAACGCACATT
>JAIXQU010000084.1 GCA_027485575.1 Cytophagaceae bacterium | reverse complement strand
CCGAACGGACCGTCGTTCCGGAAGAGGGTGAGTTTATCAAACACCCGCATCCATCCTACCTGATGAAGATCTTCGGCTTCCATTTTATCGGTTGTGTAGCGTCTGCAGATACCAAATGTGAACGAACCGTATCGCTGATAAAGGGCGTATTGCGCCGAAGACTGTCCTTTCAGACAGCCTTCAACCAACTCTAAATCATGCAATAGTAGTTTATTCAAGTTGCTTTGTTTATAGGGTTTTAAACAGATTCAGAGTACCTCGCATCGTTCGTTTAGTTAATTTTTATGATGAGTTGAGAACGGGTAATGCGTTTATCCGGTCCTTCTTCCAGAAAGATGAACGCCGTATCAGGCTGCGTTCCGGTGGCAAATCGTTTGTAGTAAAAGGCTGGATTACTGCCTGCATCCACCGTATCACGAATCTGTCCGAAATGGGTGTTGATCTTCTTCTTTCCGGAATAGGTCAAAGGCTCGAGGCGATATACAACCGGACTGGTGGCCGTCACATTCAAACATCCCAGATCATTGGCTGCAAGAGTAGAGACAAACAAAATTCCGAAACCAGAAGGCAGTATTTGTTCTTCATTGCGGGCTCTGGCCAGGCAAGTATCGCCAATGATGATTGGAATCATACCTCTGAAATATTGGCCGTTGGTTCTTTTAACCCGGTAGTAAATGAAGTCGGTTCCGAAATTGAGGAAATTCGCTAAACCGCCCTGGGCCAGATAGGTGATGCGGGTTTTGGTACTGTTCACCGTCGCCACATGCATGAATCCCCAGATAGAATCGATGATGGCACCGGTTTCTGATAAGCCGTTCACATTGTTGAAATTTCGGGAGTCACCGCTTTCCATGTACACGACAGGCATATCTGGCAATGGAGTGCCTTGTAAAAATGTAACCGGCCATACTGGCTTTTTCCTATTGTTCAATATCTTCACAAATCCTTCTTTGGTCTTACCTTCCTGTGTAAGAATCACCGTTCCAGAATCGGCTGTCCAATCGCTGGTGCTGGTTGGAACGTATTGAAAAAGTGAATCCTGCAAAGGCACAAAACTTCCGTGTTTGAAATCACGGGTTTTAAAAAGGAAAGGCTTCGATTGATCCACTTTCAGACTTCTCAATGAAAGGATCGCTTTTCCTGTGGTGTCGGCCTGCACTTCGATCCGACTAATTGGCTGGCTGAAGATATCAACTGGCTTTACCTGATCTTTATTAACGGTGGAACAGGCTGGGAGTGCAAATCCCAGAAGGGCAACCAAAGCCCGGAACAGGCTCTGGTTTTCCTTTTGGTTTTGAACGACTCCGTCCTTATTTGACTTGGTTTTCATACTGATTTTAAGAATCGTTATGGATGAACCTTATCGAACGATGATCAGTTTCTGCGGCTTGCTGCCAGCCGATTGTACAATGTACACACCTGGATGAAGTCCGCTTACTTCGGTTTGGATGCCTGTGTACGAGAACTGTTTCACTTCTCTTCCATCCAGACTGATTATCTGAACCGGTACCGGATTCTGCACCGTCGCTCTGGAGTTGGTGAACCAGATTTTGACGGTTCCACTCGCAGGATTTGGCGCCAGAATCATTCGGTTATTGGAATGAAGGATGTTTTCATTTCCAGTCAGCACACCGAGTGTTGCAATGGGTGAATGCACATATTCAGTGATTACAGCCGCATTCCGGTCAAAGTAAATGTGGGCACGGTTCGAAATTTTAGTTCCTCTGACCACATTGTCTTTGGAGCGGATTTTGAAACTTACCTGACCTTTACTGCGGATGGAATCCTGTTTCTTTCCGGTCAGTTTGATTTCACGGAAGTGGAAGTAAATGATTGGCTGATTTACATCTCCGCCCATTTCCAATTCATATTTATCGCTGCTGGCACCTCGTCTGAATGTGGTTACATCCAGTCCGGCCGGAAGTGAATCTACAACCGTTACAGCATAAGCGGTATCATTTCCGTAGTTTTCAAAGTGGATGGTATAATCCAGATCGGTTCCCGGCTCGATGTCTCCTGACGGTTCCACCAGTTTTTCATTCGGGTCATAACTAAACCGCCATGTTGGACAAGCTTGCACAGTATAGGTTTCCAAAAGACCAGACCCAAAGTTTAGAAATGATCGGGCAGTGCCTCTTCCGGAATGATTCAGACTTGAGTTTGACCCCAATGGACAGGAAGCAGTTTGCGCTAATTGAAGTTGAATGGATCCTTGAATGGCAGGTTCGCAAAGCGTTACCAGGCTATCACCAGCAGCCAATTTGATTTTACCATCTTTGTAAATCATACCCGGGCCGGTCAATCTCATCACTGTTGAATCGGCCATATTCGCTCCTTTGTTGTAGATCACCACCCGAACTTTATTGCTTGTTGGATTGAATCTGGCTACAGCATCCAACCAAGCTCCATCCCATAAAATACTGGCTGGATCAATGTTGGCGCAAAGTGAAAGCGGCTCAATTCTGACTGAGAAACAGGCTCTTGCCAGAGAATCGGGTTGGGCAGGGCAGGCGATGGTATCCACCGTGGTAATCGTGCCATACTGGCCAGGCTGAAGTGTACCCAAATCAAACACATAAGAAGAATCTACATCTTTTGTATAAGGCCTGCTGGCACTTAGAATCCGGATTTCCTCCGGAAGGTTTACCCTTATTCTGGCATTGGGCTGCGGGGCAATACCATCGTTTTTGTATTGAATCTGAAAGCTTGTTCGTGAGCAAAGTCTGAATCTTGGATCCAGAACTTTTAGATCCAGACGAGGGCAATCGAAGGTTTGGTTGATGAAATCATTGCCCAGAGATGCAGAACCAGCGGACGGAATCGAAGCTGTATGGGCCATTGTTGGCGGAACCGGACAAACCTGCCGTTGAAGGAAATTATTCTCAATGGTTTGGTTGACGGTATGGCTCCCGATCAGCACCGGAATTGAATAGTAACCACCGGTATCGGTTAATGCGATACGGTTGCTGGGCGCCGACCGGATCATCATTCCATTCACCGATTTCTGCGGAACCGTTGGATTGCAACCGGTTGCCGGAGAAACAACCTGTGTAACACGACCCTGAATATAGCCAGTATTGGCTGGTGTAGATTTAAGACCAAAGGCGTGAATTCCGTTTTTGAAGGAATTTACAACGAAAGAAATCCGTGGTGTGTACTGGTATCCCGCCAAATTGAAATTCACAACCCCCAACAGAAGACGATCGCCCAAAATGCCCAGTGAACTGTTAATGCTAAAAAGGGATACTCGAATAGGCATAAAGCTGTTATCCTGTTTCCCAGACGCTTGTAAACGAATTAGGATGTCGCCAATGGGAGTATTATTGAAATTAAGAAAAGTCAGAATTTTACCATCTGGCGTGTATTTCGCCGGAGCAGCATAGTATTTCGATCTGCCTCCATACGCATCTGGTACAAAGAATATCTTCGGAGTAAAGGCAAGATCAAGGTTCCCTGTGCTGTCGGTTTCCAACACATTCACCACTTTTCCAAACTCAGTGGTATCAGCCATTGCGAAAGCGCCTGTCCAACGCATTCTTTTACCAGGCAAAATCTCTATTTTGAGAGGCACAGTACGACAAACAAAGGGGGGATAAATCACCCTTGTGCTGCCATTTGGGTCGAAACGAACAAAATACTGACGGTTTTTCCATGCTCCTGATGCCAATACAGGGAGTTGAACGGATACCCAAACACCACCGGCTTCATCCTGGCAGAAATAACTGCGGTTTCTTCCATTGTAGTACGGACCTCCACCTTCTGTTGTATCAGGAAACAGTCCGTTTGATAGAAAAGACCCACGCTCTTCCACAAAATTTCCTTCTTCATCCAACACCAGCAACTTTACTGTAGTAAATGGCCCAAGTGAAGGAACGGGAGTCGGAATTCCGTTTTCATAAAAACGGATTGAATAATATTTCCCATCTTTTCCTCTTTCCAAAGTACCGTGGTACCAGGGCGAACCATAAGACAAATCTTTGGTACCATCCGGGTTTAATCTTCGAAGCGTATCTTTCCAGGTAAGTCGTTGTACACTGAGGATGTTACTCAAGCTTCTGTCAGCAGGAAAGCTCAATATCACCTTTCCTGAATTTGTTAGATGAGCATTGTGCCTGCCATAGAAAATATAGTATTTCAATGAATCATTGGGCAGACGCATAACAGAACGAAATGTTGTATCCAGTTGACCATCTGCTTTCATCATTGCCAGACCCGGCATCATTCTACGGTTTACCTGGGTAAAATCTCCATAAGCGAGAAAGCGGTTGCTGATGGTGGGGTTAACATCAATCTTGGTTTGCTCGCCAAACATTGCCGCACCATCATGGTTAACCAAAGGCCACTGGGCTCCATTAAAGCCTACATAATACCGGTATCTGGATCCGTACAAAGTGTCCGGATAAACTCCATCAACTACATTCCATTGGTATAATAAAGTGGGTCTGATGGGAGAGCTTTCAAACAAAAAAGCATTGTAGTCCGGATGATACATCAAGCACTGACCTAAACCATATTCAGAAGAAATGGTGTGCCTTGAGGTTACGAATCCTCCATTTGGCTGAACCACTGCCATGGCAGCTTCCAGGTTCAAACCATTCTGGCGAATGGTTCCGCAACGGATGGTGTTGGTTTCGTCGATCACCCATTTGGTCCGGTTGCCGGCAAATGGTGAAAGAGAAAATGTGTTGTCCGATGATCCGTCAGCATTCAAACGTAGTACTATTTCCACATTTAATAAGTTTCCTGCTACCATCATTTTGCCATCATTCAAAACCTTGAAAACCTGCACATTTCCAGTGATTAGATAGGCACCTAAACCCGGAAACGTCTCCGGAAGAATATTCAGCGTTGTGGCATCTACCACTACAATTTTGGTAGTAGGCGCTGGTATCGAATTAAGATCAAAACCAAGGAAATAAATTTTCCCCTGTAAATAACTGGCCTTCACCGCCCTGAAATTCGGAATCGTAACGGTTGCCGGTAACGGTGCGCCACTGGTATCGAGCGACCGGAGATAGGTTTGCGTATGCAACTGAGCCCCCGCTGTATCGGTTGGATGATGTGTCAGCCAAAATACAAGTCGACTGGGAGTCGTCTGTACTGCACCGGTTTTGTAATCGCCTTTTAGTGGTTTGAAAAAAGAAAACTTGTTTTGCATAGGATTGGTCTTGGGTTTATCAACCACCAACCGTGTAATCATAAGTGAATCAACTCCCAAAGGATTGTTTCCGGAAAACCAACTGGATACTTTGTAATAGTTGCGATAACCGACTTCCAATACTTCACCGATGCGACCCGCTTCGTTGTTTGGAGAATAAGTATTGGGAACACCCTCCTTGTCATAATAATCGTTGTACTTAGTGAGCTGATTTTTAGCGGTCGCAGCCAACCGGTGTCTTTGGTAAGCAGAAACAAACACCCCGGCATTCGGCCCAGGGTAAAACTGCTGATTGCTGGCATTCAGCTGAACAACGGCCAGACCAGAATCGCCAACATTAAAGGTAGGGTCCGGAATGCCTCCCAGTGTTTGGGCCTGCAGCGGTTGCTGGGCAATACCAATGACCATGCATGCCAGGCAGCTGATCAGAAAACGGTTTGTAGATGGTATCATAAGCGTAATAGATAAAAGGATTTGACTGTATGACACCAACCCTTTCCAAAACGTGAACAAAAAAAGAAAAAAAATAAAAATCTTTTCATTTTAAATGATTTATCAGCGCTAGAATGTTTAAATTCAACGCTATACCTTGTCATGCAGCTAATTGGGTCAGGCAGGGGAATTGCACCCCTAACTTCCGCCTGAGGGGGACATGTCCCACTGAAATGTGATTGCAATTATCCCTTTACCAGGCTCTTCCTCCAGAGTCGGACATGTCTTGTTGATGACCGAAAAGTAAGAACTTTGTTTTCTTTCACCGCCCGGGTTCTTGCCTCCTCAAATCAGTGCTGCGGTTGTAGAAATGATGTTTTTCATTTTTCAAATGCATTCTATTTTCAAAGCCCATTTCAAAGGTCTTTTAAAAACGGAAATATTCTATTCCCTTTTCATAATAGCTGACTCATGCGCAATGAGAATCTTCCTGCCTTAGGCAAAGATTCCAACTTTCACTTAAAACCCTGCTTCTCAAAAAATGTAATAAACCATTGAATTCCAGATCGATACTACTCTGAAAAGTAAAGTTGGATTGTTGATTAGGCTCTAAATACAAGCTACAATTGGTTTACTTCTTAAAATTTTCGCATTTCCTGATTCTTCAATTTTACCGATTTATTTAAACGGTTCGTTGTAAACTTTAACGATACTTTCTTCAGAATTCTCGTATTCCAAATTAAAAATACGATGTAAAACAGAGTCATATCCTAATCTAACATATTGACCTGGTATAGGTGTATGACCACATTGAACTTCTAAATCTAAGGTGTAAACAAGTTGGGGATTTAGGCTCTTTAGAGCAGGAATTTTTAGTCTGAATTCAGGGTGATCCAGAATCCATTTTCTATTAGGATAAGATTCACTGGCCATTAGATTTTTATTGGGCGAGTTAACTACAATAAACATTCTATTATATATAATTGAATCATTACAATTACTATCTTCCTGGATTTCATAATTACTTTTTGTAAATTGTTTGAAGTGAGATGCAGCCAGTACTTTACAGAAAATCATGCTACCATTTATCCTTTTTGAATGCATCATTATTAAATCAGTTTGTGAGGGTAAAATCGATGTCACAGAACATCCAAAAAAAAAGAGAGATATTAATATTCCATAAAAATGAAAGGGATTGAAAAGGTCAACTCCTTCAACCGGGAGATGAATTTGCTTGAGATAAAATGAAAATATCAATACCTCTAAAATATAAAAACTTATTAAGCAATAATTGAGTACCACTGAAGTTGTTTCGCTCCTTTGAATCGCCAACTGAAGTTGGTTAGCCTCCAATAAATTTTCAACTTCACAATAAAAATAAAATACGGGAATGAGAAGAACACAAAAAACAATGCCAGTAATAACAATTAAAAGCTTAAACTTATCTTTAAAAAGAACCTCGAAATTCATAAATAAGTGGCAGAGAATTTATACAGGTTGTAAATTAAGTAAACAGATTTGAATATTCCAACCCGACTGGTATCATCGAAATGCATTATATAAAATGAAGAGCAACAGAATAATAGTCTGCTGTCTGACATTTTAGCGAAGCGAATGTCAGACTACCGATAAAGCCGATTTGCAATCGGCGAAAAGCTTTTTAAATGCCAATCTTAAATTTTATTTGAATTGTCTGCCAGTTGGAGCAGGTTGTGTAGAAAAAGAAGAAGAATATTTGTTAAGCAGCTGTGTAGATTTTTATGGAACCAGAAAGGGTTTGTTTGTGCTTTCAATATTTTAAATTTTTTTATCAATAAGTGTTCGCGGTGCCGCCTTGGCGCCATTAGAAAATTGCAAATCCGCATAATCTATCGTCCGGACATGCGCTTCGCTAACATGGCGGACAGCGGATAGCTATTATGTTTCGCATTATCATAGTTCGTTTTTTTGCACTGTCTATTATTGATCGCACCGTCGTCATGGAATTGCGCCAACACCAGGTATCATTGTTCTGAAAGGGTTGCGAAGTGACTCATTTCCAATATTCGACTAAACTTCCTGCATAGCACGTCAGCCCCAAATCTGGCACAAATTCCCTTTTTGCAAAAATATGCTTGATGTGTGCTTTTAATTTTTCAACCTCAACAAACCAGCACTTAAACTTCCTTTTATCCCGAAATAATAGTTATCAAAATCTCCCATACTCATAGGGTCAATACGAACTCTGTTTAATATCCTATTATATTCTAAGCTTAAATCAAAATATTTCCCAAAGCTTATTCCTACCAACGGTTTAATTCCCAAATTAATTTTAGGCGAATGATAAATAACGCTATATGAACCAATTCCGATACCAACAAATGGTCTAATTTTACTCGTCAAAAAATAATGATTAAACGTTGGACAAAGAGAGATTATATTAAACGAACCAAT
Organism: Cytophagaceae bacterium; assembly: GCA_027485575.1. GTDB lineage: Bacteria > Bacteroidota > Bacteroidia > Cytophagales > Flexibacteraceae > CAMDMI01. Next base: position 1,118 of record JAIXQU010000084.1, on the reverse strand, counting down.
GTCATCAGTTTGAAAATTTTCCGTTACCAGTACATACTCCATATTTAAACCTACTGAATTTTGATTGTTGTAAATCCACTTAGGGTATAAATGAAATCCGCCTCCGCCATTCTTATTATTATGGTGTGGGATTTCATCATTAAAAACTCTTTCTGGAAAGTTTCCCTGAAATCCAAAATTCAATCTAACATCTCTAAAGTTCTGGGCAAAAAGAGTATTGTAAATAGACGATATTAATAAAATTAATAGTAATAATTGTTTCATAATTTTTCATTTCAATAGCACACTGTGAGCCTTTGCTTTTAGAAGGTGGGGATCATTAGCATTGATTTCCTTCTAAGCACAAACTTTCATAGAGGTTATTTCCTGTTTTGGGCATTACCAATGATGTGATGGAGTTGGTATAAATAATTTATGTGAATCTGACATTCAATCCAAAGCTGGTAGGATTTTCAATCCGAATCATACAGTTTGTGGCTAGGACATTGTACGTTTTGTAAAATGTATGTGCCATTTAAAATTTTCGGCATTTTACTTTTACACAGTTTCAGGAATTGGATAGAGGCCGTGAGATATTAAAAAAAGTAGCGTTGCTAGATTAATAATGCTCCTGAGACGTACACAGTCCTTCGATGAGGCTGACTGATTGCAAGTCATAAAGAGCGCTTGAATGTGTTCGTGAAAAATTAAAACTTATAACTCATTTTAACCATCCCAAACCACCATGAATCTGGAATAAACTTTCTTAAAATCAACAGGATTGGCGCAGGGGCACCTGTTGGGTATCTCATTTTTGAACTGCCATCATTAGCCGCTTTAAAAATCGTTTTTGCCACAATCTCAGGACTTTCACCCTGATTTCCGGTATCCTGGCTAAGCTTTTCTAATTTTTGAGAAAATGATTTGTATGGCGCAAAATCAAATCCGATGAAGGCCCTGCTTCTTCCATAAAAATCAGTTTTAATGGCTCCAGGTTCTATGATTTTAACTTTAATATTAAACTGAAGTAGTTCATATTGAAGGGCTTCGCTAAATCCTTCCACCGCATATTTGGTGCCATGGTAAATGCTGTACAAAGGAAATGTCAACCGCCCACCCATACTTGCCACCTGGATTAT
>JAIXQU010000027.1 GCA_027485575.1 Cytophagaceae bacterium | reverse complement strand
GAAGTTCATCTTTGGTTCCCAGTCTGGTGCGGGTGCTGAGGCTTCCGCCACCTTTTTGGTATTTGTCTCCTAAATCGTAGTGATCGAATGGAGAATAACCCACATACCCTGTAGACTGGTTTTTTACACTAGGGGGAATCCATACCGCATCTACACCCATGGATTTCAGGCGTGGCGCCAGCTCAGTGAGGTAGTTGGCCCATGCATTGGGAAAGTTGTTGTTCCAGTAATCCCACCAGAAACCCTGTAAAACTACTTTCTTAACTTTGGTTGCCTGCGACCATCCTGGCAAGGAAAAGAGCAGAGACCAAGCCAGGGCGATAAGAAATCTTTTCTTCATTTTTTTTTCGACTTTTTGGTTAAAAGGTTGACTTTAAAACGCAAAAAGGGAAAATTTTGCACTTCCTCCGATTTTATTATACAAACAGATAAAAGTAAAGCGCTCAGATTCCTTGCCAGCCAGATGGCTAAAATGAAGAGGTATTTTTCTCGGACTGAGGCATTTTGACCTAAGGAAAAGAAAGAAACCAGATTTTTTGTTAGAACTTCGTTGTGAGAGCCTAACCCCAATGGCAATGCTGTGCAGGCTTACAAGAAATCAGTACCTTTTATTTTAAATTCGTAACATCGCTAAGGAAACAGAAGAAAAGGTGGTAAAACCTTTGAATTGGAGCAGATTAACCTCGGAATACTTAAAAGGCGGCAGACGGGGATTTCCTAATGGCAATTTCGGGCTTAAATAAATTACTTTCTTAACAAAGCCAAAAAAATCCATAAGTTGAACCAGTTCATGTGATAAGCAAGACTGTTAATCTAAGCTATAAGTTTGATGCTAAATCAAAACCAGAGATTCCAGGGCATAGTGAGTACAATAATTTCTGAATCGGAACTATGGCATACTAAGTAAAATCTGCCCATATCGCTTTTCCAAAGGATTCCTTTTTATTAGCCTTTTCAGAATCTGCTTTGCTTTTTCGAATTTGCCTTGCTCCAAATAACAGCGGACCAGATTTTCATTGGCAAGTTTAAAATCAGGGTCTTGCTCCAAAGCTTTTAAGAACAAATTTTCAGCTTTTGGATATTCTTGTTTTTGGAGCGCATAAAATCCCAGATTGGATAAGGATTTAATATGTTTTGGATTTAATCTGAAGACAGACGCATAGTCTTTCTCGGTTTGGGTGGGTTTGTTTTCTGCCATAACCAGTTTATATTGAAATTCAATCATATCTGGTGCCAGGTCAACGGAGTGTTTCAAATCAGTTAAAAACGGCATGGCATTTTGCTTTTTTAGTTGTGCCCAATAAAACCAGGTCCAGGGATTGTTAGAAACTCTAAATTGACTGGTATCTAATTTGTTTTGCCATTTTTCACCGCTTAGATAATAATATTTTAGTTGATTTTCGGAGGTCAGGACAGATAGATATTGTTTCACTTCTTTGATTTTTTGTGAATCAGTTCTCGTTTCTGCATACTGAAGTAAGGCCATTCCCAGATCTGCTTTTGAGTAAGAATTTCCTGCAAAATTTTTGAAAGTCATTTTTCCCTCACTTCCTTCTGGAATTTTATCAAACTTTTTCCTAATCCAATGGTCAGTTGAGTTTACATGGGGAATATCATTTGTCCCATCTTTTTTCATGTGACAAGAAATGCAATTGCTCGTTTCTGGGTTTTTCTTTTTGTTTTTCAAATCTGAACAGGCGAGTTCATGTGCATCATTTCCATGGCATGTCCGACATTTCTGACTAAAAAATTCAACTTTTTCTTTACCAGAAATTTCAGAATGAGGGTTGTGGCAGGTAATGCAATTCATCTTTCCCGCCGATTCTACAAAACATTTACTTAGCTGGAGTCTCTCCGAATGAGAGGCAAATCCAAAATCATTTTTTCCGGAAGCAGGAATAAAGACTTCATAAAAATCTGAGAAAACTTTTCCTGGACTATATCCACCAGTGGGTCCATTTGCTTTTTTTACCTTTACGCCTTCCAGGTGACACTGCCTGCAAACATCAATCTGGGCCTGAAGCGGTAGTTTTCCAAGAGATATAATTTTAAGGTCTTTCGATTTGCCATTGGTTCTTTTCATTTCTTCCAGATGCGTGCCCACTTCTCCATGGCACTTTTCACAACCAATGGCATTTCCAAATTTCTTATATCTGTTTGAGGAATAGGGAATGGCTTCAACATCAGAGTTATGGCAATATAAACACTCTTCTCCAACTTCTCTTTCAAACCTGCTATTGGACCCATTTTCATAGCCAGGGCTTAAATCCCATATTGCTTTTTTAGTATACCAGGTCAGGGGAATTTCAAAAAGATAGCCATTTCGTTCAAAAAGATAAGAGCGGGTTTGATTTCCAGAACCAATTACAAAATCAATTTTCTCCATCCTTTTGTGAATGGTATCTCCATTTTCCAGCCTGAATTCAAGAATTGAGACATCCATCCCTATTTTTTTTGGCTGATAGTATAAGTCAATAATTTTGTCATAAACCGGGTCTGATTTCCAGTTTTCTATAAAGTTTGATTTTGAAACCGGATAGAAAGAACGGCCTTTTCCTGTCTTCAAAAAAGAATTTACCGTTTCGGTATGGCAAGGCAGACAAGTTTGCGGGTCAGCAAATTCAATACTTTTAGGTTTTTGATCTTTGGTCACCACTTTTTTGTCTTCCTGGTTACAGGCAAAAAACACCAGGGTTGCAAAGCCAACCAAGTTCAAAAAAATGACAATCGTCTTAAGTGACATTGGTTCAAAATTGAATATTAACCGGAAATAAAACAAAAAAGCCAGCTGAAAACTGGCTTTTTTAAAAACGATTTTACCTTAAACTATAATCCGAGAGCAAAATAATAGTTCCCTGGAAGGTCGCTGTAAACCCCTTCCAGCATGACACCACCAGATTTTTTTTCCATAATGGTCGCAAACTCTTTGCTCGAAGTTACAGGCTGTTTATCAACCTTGGTAATGATAAATCCTTCTTTCATATCTGTTTGGGTTTTTAATTTTCCTCCAGGAAATATTCTGGAAACTTTTACTCCATTCTCAACCTTAGCGGCCTTTTTATCTTTTGCTGTCAGGTTTTCAAACTCGGCCCCAAGAACTTCAAATATTTCTTTTCTTTCAGATTTGGTCACCTCTGATTTTCCGTCTTTATTTTTAAGAATTGTGTTCATAACCAATGTTTTACCATCTCTGTTTACAGTCAAAGCCACGTTGTCTCCGGGCCGGTGCCTGGCGATTTGTTCCTGAAGTTCGGCAACAGAATTAACCGTAGTTGGGCCGACTTTAACAATAACATCGCCTTTTATGATTCCCGCAATTTTTGCTGCACTTTCTTTGTTTACGCTATCTACCACTACACCTTCAGAAATACTAAGGTCTTTTTCTTTGGCAGTTTTTCCATCCAAATCCCGGATCACTATTCCTAAAAATCCTCTTTGAACAGCTCCATATCGAATGATGTCTTCAACAACTTTATTAACCAGATTTACCGGAACTGCAAATCCATAACCACTATAAGAACCTGTCGGAGAAGCAATTGCAGTGTTTATTCCTATCAAGTCCCCATTTAGATTTACCAACGCTCCTCCAGAGTTTCCCGGATTTATAGCCGCATCTGTCTGAATAAAGGATTCAATAGGAACACTAGATCTTTCTCTTAAAATGGAAATATTTCTTGATTTTGCAGAAACCACACCTGCTGTAACGGTTGATGTGAGATTAAAAGGATTTCCTACTGCCAATACCCAGGACCCGACTTTAACTATGTCTGAATTTCCAAATGCCAAAGTGGGAAGATTGGTTTCTTTTATTTGAATTACAGCCAGGTCGGTAGAGGGATCGGTGCCAATAACCTTTGCCTTATAATTCCTTTTATCAGATAAGGTAACTTCAAGTTCAGATGCATTTGCTACAACATGGTTGTTTGTCACAATATAACCGTCTTTTGAAATAATTACCCCGGAACCTGTCGCTGCATTTTCCCGGGGTTGTCCCTGACCTCGTTGTCCTGGCTCCATTTGAAATGGGCTTCCTTCTCCAAAAAAATCTCTGAAAATGTCATTTTGTTGGTTTGCCACTGGCGGTTGAATCGCTTTAATGTTAACAACTGCAGGGGTCACTTTTTCAGCTTGAGATGAAAAATCCAACTCGGTTGATCCTGGATGGGCAGCCGCCAGACTGTATGCTGAATTTTCTGAAGCTTTTTGAAATACAACTTCTTTCCTGTCCATATCAAGGGCCTTGTACGTACCCAGGGTGATTAGGCTTCCTGCCATTCCTGCACCCAAAAGAGAAATAAACTTATTCATTTTTTAAGAATTGATTAGTGCTATAAACTGTTTTGAAAGTCAAATATTGTCCCCATTTCAAAGAGAATGCCATTTGACATCGATTAAACGTTTAAGTAATGGGACTGACAAAATGACTTTTTCACGTTATTAAAGGGTGTTTTCAAATCAAGGTGGAAGCATAACTTTATGAGAGGCCTTCTGGAAATGAAAAGATCGTTGTCTTTATGCTTTGTTAATTTAGAATTATTAACAAAATAGAGTCACTGTTTCCTCCCTTAAGATTTTCTAAAATTGCCGGAGAGACAATTTTTCTATTGTGTCTGATATGGTTGCTTTTGAAATGGGCATTAAAGAATACTGGTCATCAAACAGAAGGATATTTCCTTTTGTGATGGGTAAAAACGGTAAATCATGGGTTGAAATAATGATGGTCTTTCCCATTTCAGATTTTTCCCATAAAAGTTTAAAAATGAAACTTTTATAATATACATCTAAAGATGATGTAGGTTCATCCAACAACCAAATATCTGTCTCCTGGACCATCAGCTGGGCAATGCAAACAAGTTGCCATTCTCCACCTGAAAGCTCATCAGTATTTTTATCCCTCAAATGCAATAGACCGAGGTCTGACAATGCTTGTTCTGCAAGTTGAGGCGCAATTTTGGGCAAAGAAGAAAAGAGAACTCCTTTTTTAATTGTTCCCAGAGAGATAAAATCAATGACAGGAATGCTCAATGAAATTTGGAAGGTCTGGGGAATCCAGCCAATGCTTTGGTTGGCTTGGCCTGAATCTATTTTTCCGGAATACGGAATTTGATTTAAAATGGCCTTAAGTAAAGTTGATTTGCCAGCCCCGTTCGGACCAGCCAGGACCAACGGTCCTGATAATGAATCTGTTAAAAAAGAAAGACAGCTGATTACCTGCTTTTCGCCATAACCAGCTGTCAGTTCCTGAACTCGAATCAAAGAATGTCTTTAATACTCGTCTTCGTTGAATAAGAAATCATCCTTGGTAGGATAATCTGGCCATATTTCTTCAATATTTTCATAAGGCTGACCGTCGTCTTCCAACTCCTGCAAGTTCTCAACCACTTCCATGGGAGCTCCTGTTCTGATGCTGAAATCAATCAATTCGTCTTTTGTGGCAGGCCAAGGCGCATCTTCAAGATAAGATGCCAATTCAAGGGTCCAATACATAGTTTCCCGATTTTTAAATTTTTCGCAAAAATAGAGTTCTTATTTAAAAAACACATTTCTTTTTAAAAAAGATTTTTTCATTATAAATTATTGAAAATCAATGTGAAATGAAAGCTTTTCTTATCTGGCATTTAGGTTTCGCACGAAAATCAGATTTATTCTCTTTGTATTTATGGTCTATTTTCCGGAATTTTGCGGTCCAATTTTTAAAAACAGATAAAAAACAAAGTCATGGCAATCTCTGCACAAGACGTAAATAAACTCCGCCAGATGACTGGTGCGGGTATGATGGACTGTAAAAAAGCATTGACAGAATCCAATGGAGACTTCGAAGGTGCCATTGATATTCTAAGAAAAGCTGGCCAGAAAGTAGCCTCCAAAAGAGCAGACAATACAGTATCAGAAGGTATAGTTCTTACCAATGTTTCATCTGATGGAACCAATGGTAAATTGTTGGCTCTGGCCTGTGAAACTGAACCAGTTTCTAAGGTTGAGGGCTTCAGGACTTTAGCCCAGGATATATTAGATATTGCTGTTAAAAGTAATGCTTCTTCCAAAGATGATTTATTAAAAATCTCTCTAGCTGATGGTCGTTCAGTTGAAGAAAATCTGGTTGATTACATGGGGAAAATCGGAGAGAAGCTTGACATCATAGGATATGAAAATATCAATGCCGAAAAAGTAGTTTCCTACATTCACTCAAATGGAAAACTAGGTGTTCTGTTGGCCTTGGATGGTTTGGCAGGTGCCAATGTTGAAGAGTTAGGAAAAGATGTCGCAATGCAAATTGCTGCAATGAAGCCTGTGGCAGTAGATAAAGATGGTGTCGATTCCAAAACAGTAGAAAGAGAAATTGAAATCGGAAAAGAACAAGCAAGAGCGGAAGGCAAACCTGAAGAAATGCTTGAGAAAATAGCAACAGGGAAATTGAACCGTTTTTACAAAGATTTTACCCTTTTGAACCAGGATTTTGTAAAAGATCCATCAAAAAGTATTCGTCAGCTTTTAGCAGATACTGCCAAAACTTTGATTGTAAAAGAGTTTAAAAGAATTGTTATAGGAGGTTAATCCCTTATCCTAAATATTTATTAGAAATGGCTACTAATTCCGGTAGCCATTTTTTTTTAGTTGGTAATGTGAGTTAAAACTGATAAAAACAACTGAAAATCAATTTGTTTACTTGATTTTTGTTGCCTATTGGTTTGGGAGATTATTGTAAATTATTAACTTTCAATGTGCAGATTTTGAGATTGGCCCTAACTTGCCAGCCGATTCAAAAAAAAATATGCAGTTTTTTATAGATACCGCGAACCTTAACGAAATAAAAGAAGCCCAGGATTTGGGAGTTCTCGATGGCGTTACAACCAATCCTTCATTAATGGCCAAAGAAGGAATAACCGGAAAAAATAACATTCTAAGCCACTATAAGGCTATTTGCAATCTTGTTGAGGACTGCGTAAGTGCGGAAGTGATTTCTACCGACTTTGCAGGGATGGTTAGAGAAGGAGAGGAGTTGTCAGAAATCGATGAAAAAATTGTAGTTAAAGTTCCAATGATAAAGGATGGGCTTAAAGCAATTAAATATTTCAGTGGAAAAGGAATCAGAACAAATTGCACATTAATTTTTTCTTCAAGCCAGGGTTTGCTGGCAGCAAAAGCAGGTGCTACTTATGTTTCACCCTTTTTAGGTAGACTTGACGACATAGGGCACAATGGTCTTGAGTTAATCGAAGATTTGGTGACTATCTTTAATAATTATGGAATGGATTGCCAGGTACTTGCAGCATCTATAAGGCATCAGATTCATTTAATTGAATGTGCGAAACTTGGAGCAGATGTTGCCACTATTCCTTACAGTGTTATAATGGGCTTATTAAAGCACCCCCTTACTGATTCCGGATTGGAGAAATTTCTTGCCGATTACAAAAAAGGAAACGGATAAGCCTCCTTCTTTATCGCAAAACTTAATTCATTTAGTTTTTTAACAATTCCACCAATCTTATGAACAAAGGGGCTTCCTTAATTGTTAATGAAATATTAGATTCTTCGATTCAGAAGGAGATATCAATGTATATTATTAAAGTTAAAGGAAAAGCTAAAATTCCGGATTACATTCAACTCCGAGACGACAATTTCGTTTTGGTAGCCTATTTTCGGGTAGACAGGGAGTTGAAGAATCTTGAAAAATATGGTTTGGCTGGGCAAAATGAAAAGCTATTGGCAATAATAAAAGAGTTGCCTTTCGGCAAATTGCAAAAGCTCGAATTCTGAATCTCATTCCTTTGGAAAAAGAAAACATAGTTTTTTTTCATAATGCAAATATCTATCAGGAGGATAATTCCTTGGTTCTGTCTGATATAGATTTGGTTGTATCAAAAGGAGAATTTTTATACCTCGTAGGTCAAACAGGAAGTGGTAAAAGCTCCCTGTTAAAAACACTCTACGCAGATTTAACATTTGAATCAGGAACAGCTGAAGTTGTCGGCTACAAACTTCCAGTTCACAGAAGTGATATTCCAAAACTGAGAAGAAAACTGGGAATTATATTTCAGGATTTTCAATTGTTACCGGATCGGTCTGTTTATGAAAATCTTAGCTTTGTTCTTAAAGCAACTGGTTGGACAGAAAAACAAAAAATCAGAAATCGTATTTCAGAGGTTTTAATGAAGGTTGGGGTAGAATTTGCTTCCAATAAAATGCCACATCAGATTTCAGGCGGAGAACAACAGAGGGTGGCAATTGCCCGGGCCTTGCTCAATGAACCGGTTTTGCTTATCGCCGATGAACCGACTGGTAACCTTGATCCTGAAACAGGAATAGGCATAATGGAGTTGTTTAAGAAAATCAACCAGTTCGGTACAGCCATTATTTTGGCTACCCACAATATGCAATTGATTCAGCAGTTTCCTGCTCCAACTATCGTTTTTAAGAACGGAAAAATCGAAGATTCAAGAAACAATCGTTAGGTCAATCTCGTTTTTATTTCCTCCTGTTTTTATTAGGTCAGTCATTTTCTAAAATAAACTGATTCCTTATGCTTAAAATAGCCTGGTCTCCAAACTATTGTCATCCACTGCCTTCTGGTCACAGATTTCCAATGGAAAAATATGAATTGATTCCTGAGCAGCTTGAATATGAAGGAAGTATTGCATCAAGCCAACTTTTCAAACCCGAATTACTTGAAAAGGATGTCGCTCTTCTTACACATTCAGAGCAGTATTTTGATGACCTTGAAACAGAAAATATAGCTCCTCAAATGGTTCGGAAAATTGGATTTCCATTTTCAAAAGAGCTTTTCAAAAGAGAGCTAACCATCACCCAGGGCACCATTGATTGTGCTTGCTTTGCCCTTAAAAATCAGATAGCTTTTAATGTTGCCGGAGGAACTCACCATGCTTTTTATGAAAGTGGAGAGGGATTTTGTATTTTGAATGACATTTCTGTTGCTGCAAATTATCTTCTTTACAAGGGCTTAAGAAATAGAATTCTAATCATTGACCTGGACGTTCATCAAGGAAATGGAACTGCTTCTATTTTCTCAAAAGAGGAAAGGATTTTTACCTTTTCAATGCATGGGCAAAACAATTATCCTCTGAGAAAAGAAAATTCTGATTTGGACATAGGCTTACCAGATGGCATTGATGACACCCGTTATTTATCCTTATTGGCCTACCAGATTCCAAAACTTTTTCAGGATATTGAGCCGGATTTTGTCTTTTATCAGGCTGGAGTAGACATACTTGAAACAGATAGATTGGGTAGGCTCAAAATAACCAGAAATGGGTGCCTCGAAAGAGACAATCTGGTTTTAAAGAATTGTTATTCGAATAAAGTTCCTGTTGTAGTGGTAATGGGAGGGGGTTACTCAACATTGCTGACAGATATAGTTGAGGCTCATTGTAATACCTTTCGGACAGCCATGAACCTATTTTTCTGAAGTTCAATATCAAAGTAGATTCCTTTATTTTTTTTAACGCTACTTAACAAGGTCATTTACCTTTATAGCGTTTACTTTGCATAATCTAAGAAAAATAAAAAGTTAATTTGTTAGCAAAGTCCGCTTTTCATTCCATCATTTTAGGGGCAATTTGTATGTTTTTTACCTCTACAAAACCAAAGGGAAGGCTCTTTGAGCCAACCTATTTGCCAGGCGAAAAAATTCATTATAGAATTCATTATGGCTTTTTCACCGCTGGAGAAGCCACAATGGCATTGACAGACAAGTACTATTTCGTGAACAAAAAAGTGTGTTTTCGAGCTGAGATTACAGGTAATTCTACCGGGGCTTTCAGAAGTATTGTAAAAATAAAAAATATTTATGGTGCCTATTTTGATACCACAGAGTTTAAGCCTCAAAAGGCCTTCAGAAGCATTTCGGAAAATAAATACCAGAAAAAGGAAGAAACCTATTTCGATTACGCAACCAACAAAGCAAGCATTAGAGATGAAGGAAATCCACCACAGGAAATCGACATTTCTCCTAACATATTAGATATGGTAAGCGGGTATTATTTTTTGAGATTGCAGAATTATGAAGATTTCAAGAGTAAAGACACAATCAGGCTGCGAGGCATTTTTGAGAATAAAACCTATGATTTTAAAATTTTGTACCTCGGTAAAGAAATTGTAAAGACAAAATTTGGTAAGATTAACACCTTTATAATCAGTCCGATAATGCCTGAGAATAGTCTTTTCAGGGGTGAGAATCCCATAAAAATGTGGATTTCAAATGACTCAAACCGAATTCCATTAAAAGTCGAGGCAGAACTGCTTTTAGGTTCTGTAGACCTTGATATGGTAGGCTACGAAAGGCTTAAATATCCAATTAGTTTTAAAAAATAGATTTTTTGGCAGAAAACCTATGATTCAGCTGAAATTGGCAGACTCATTGCTTGCAAAAAGGTTACACTGTCTTAACATTGTATTTCATTATTTTACACTTTGATTATGGATTCTAATCCAAAAAATATTTTTCTATTTTTATTCTGTTTGCTTTTCGGGGCGAGTTCAGCTTTTTCTGCCTCAGTTAAAGGAAAAATTAAATCTACCAATCCCCCAAAGAAGATTTATCTTTTTGCTTTTCAAGGAGATATTCTTTTAGATTTTGATTCGGTTGCCTTAAAATCCGGAAAATTTGTTTTTAACTCCAAAGAGAACTCTTTTCCAAGAGGAATGTATAAATTGGGTTTTACAAGGGAAAATTCCTCCTCTTTGGTTTTAGGAGGAGAAAATGTGGAGATGGAAATCGACGATAAAAACTGGGAAGAAGCCAGATTTTCAAATTCAGAAGAAAATAAAAACTATGTCCAATATAGGACATTGAACACAAGAGTGAATTTCGAAATGAGGGTTTTGGAAACCAAATACAGGAATCTAACCCCTTTGGCGCAAAAAGATAAAGCTGCATTTGATATTGGTTTAAGAGCCTTGCAGACCAAAGCAGATTCATTGATGAAAGACTTCCAGCTAAAATTGATTTCGTTTCAAAGTGAAAGCAAAGACTTGTATGTTGGAAAATACTTCAAATTGCTTTCCTCTGAGCCTTCAACCAGTGCAGAAAATTTTATTACGGCGGAGGATTTTGAGGACTTAGAAAATTTAAGGGCAAATGTTTGGGATAACAGAGTTTCAACTTTATTTCAAAAGTTTGGTGATTCAGATCCGGATAAATGGGTAATACTTGGGGATCAAGTAATTAAATTAACAAGGCCAAAGACAATGGCCAGGGAAATTGCTCTTCGATCTGTGGCCAAAGCTTTGCAACCATTAGAACAGCAAGGATTAAATGCAGCCTTTGAAATCGCGAAACGATATTCATCTGAAATACCAGGAACAAGATCTACTGAGTTCTTAAAGCAGTTTCCTCCAGGACCTCCGTCTGTTGGTGAAATGGCCCCCGATATTGCTTTGGCAGATAGAGACGGAAAGCCTTACAAGCTTAGCAGTTTAAGAGGCAAAGTGGTTTTATTGGATTTTTGGGCTTCCTGGTGCGGACCTTGCAGACAAGAAAATCCAACTGTGGTGAAGGCATACAATAAATATGAATCAAAAGGGTTCACAGTTTTTAGCGTTTCATTGGACCAAAGTAAAGAAAAATGGCTTGCAGCCATAGCAAAGGATGGATTGATTTGGAACAATCATGTTTCAGATTTAAAAGGATGGGGCTCGGAGGGAGCAGCACTTTATCAGGTTAGAGGCATTCCAGCAACTTTTTTACTTAACAAGGAAGGAAAAATAATAGCAAAAAATTTAAGGGGCCCTGCTTTAGAAGAAAAATTGAAGGAGCTTCTCGAACCTTAAAAATTAAAAAATGGCAGCAAAAAATGGTTATAGAGCTTTAATTGTAGACGATGAACCCGATATAGTTGAGTTATTGCAATATAATCTTACCAAAGAAGGGTTTGAAGTCAGGACTGCTGAAAACGGAAAGAGGGCGCTGGAAGTAGCCCGGGCTTTTCAGCCAAACATTATTTTATTGGACATTATGATGCCTGTGATGGATGGAGTTGAGGCTTGCAGGCAACTAAAAGAGATTCCCGCTCTTAAAAATAGTTTTATTGTTTTTCTAACCTCAAGGTCAGAAGAGTATTCGGAAGTTGCAGGATTTGCGGTAGGAGCAGATGATTATATCAACAAGCCAATTAAACCACGGGCATTAATAAGTAGAATTAACGCTCTGTTTCGAAGAACTAAAACCCAGGTTGAAGAAGTTGCACCTATTTCAATCGGCAATCTGGTTATCGAAAAGTCTAGTTACTCCGTTTACCTGAAAGGAAAATTATTAAGTTTTCCAAAAAAGGAATTTGAACTTCTTCTTTTTCTTGCTCAAAATCCCAATAAAGTATTTTCAAGAGACGACCTTCTTATAAATATTTGGGGATCAGACGTGTATGTACTTTCCAGAACGGTAGATGTCCATATCAGGAAAGTGAGGGAAAAGATTGGGGAAGGATATATTTCAACGACCAAAGGAGTCGGCTACAAATTCGAATATAAAATAGATTCATAATTTTTATGATATTGGGCCTCCAATATGTTTATCCAGCCCAGGTTTATATCGTTTGTTCTTTCGCTTTTCATAGCAATTTCGACAGCCTCGTTTTGTAGCCTGGTTCCCAATACGCCGTCAACTTCAGTAGCTACTGCTTTTCTGATTTCGCTTACCAGCTCTTTCCTGTTGATCTATTTTACAGTAGAATACCTTATTTTCAAAGAGTTATTTAAGATAAACACGCTCTTTGAAAAGTTAAAAAAGAAGGATTTTAAGTTTCCAAAATCAGGGAATGGTTTTAAGTTGAGCCCTATTGAAAGCCTGAATAGAGAAATAACCTTGTTTGCTCAACTCAAGCAAAAGGAGATTGAAGACCTTAAAAAGAATGAAACCTACCGTAAAGAGTTTATCGCGGACATCAGTCATGAGTTAAAAACACCAATTTTTGCCGCTCAGGGATACATTTATACACTTTTGGATGGGGCAAAAGATGATGCAGAAGTCTCAGAAAAGTTCCTGAAAAAGGCAGCAAAAAGTTTGGATGGCTTAGATGAATTGGTTCAGGATCTTTTGACATTGTCTGAAATAGAAATGGGTGCTGCCAAAATGAAAAAGGAACAATTTGATATTTTTCAAATTGTAAATGAAGTTTTTGATCAGTTGGATAAAAAGGCATCCAAAAAGAAAATGAAGCTAATCTCAGACCGAAATGTAGAAAAGCCTATCCTGGTTATAGCAGACCAGAAGAGAATTTTTCAGGTATTGAGAAACCTTGTTGAAAATGGAATTAAGTATGGTTTTGACGAGGGAGGGTATGTTCTGGTGAAGGTTCGCCAGGAATTAGATTGTGTTGAAGTTCTGGTTGAAGATAATGGAACCGGGATCACATCGGATGATCAAAAACGAATCTTTGAAAGATTCTACAGGGTTGAAAAAAGCAGGTCAAAGGATAAAGGTGGTTCTGGCTTGGGCCTCGCAATTGCCAGTCAGATAATCGAGGCCCACAAATCAAAAATTTTCGTTTCTAGCAAACCTGGAAAAGGGGCAGTTTTTTCGTTTAAACTATTCTCCATCAAGAATTAAACATTTCTGTTTAATGCCAGCAAAGGAGCTTTTTTTGAGGGATTAAATACCGCAGCCAATGCAATAACCGCCACCCAGACGGCAATTATAATGAAGTCAAATGCTTGAATATCAATAGGGTATGCTTCAACCAAGGTGCTAGTCATACCCAATGGAACAAATCCATACCATTTTTGGGCAAGGCAAAATCCAAATCCAAGCAATAAACCAGGTATAAGGCCTAAAACGGCTATTATTCCACCCGCATACCGGATTATTCCCGAAACTTTTTCGGGTTTAAGTCCAAGGGCCATTAAGGTGAAAAGGTCTTTCTTTTTATCAATAACAAGCATGCTGCAGCTTACAAAAAGATTAAAGGAGGAAATCAAAATAATAAAACCAAGCGCCAGAAAAACAAAAAGTTTCTCAATTTTTAAAATTTTAAAAAGGTCAGCATGTTGTTCAATTTCATTCTTGATGGAAAAGTCTTTCCCAATGATTTTCTGAATTTCGGCTTTAATCCTTTCTAAATCTGAACCCTGATTTGTGTAAATTTCGAGATAACTAAGGCCATCCTCTTTATCCATAATTTGCCGCACAGACTCAATTGGGGCATACACTCTTGGTTCATCCATTTGAATGAAACCCGCAATTCCAAGATTTAAAGTGTTGAAAATCTTCGAAGTGCCAAGCTTCAATAATTTTTTTCTTTTCGGGTAAGAAAGCTCAAGAAATTCAAATTGGTTGTTGAGATTTATTTGCAAAGCATTTCGAACAGACTCGGAAACGAGCCCAAAAGAGTTTCCTCCCTTTTGGATTAAGAAATCTCCCTTTTTCACCAGAGAGTCCATCCGGCTTACTGCAACAAAATCAGGCTGCACCCCAACCAGTTCAACAACCATTTGTCCATCACCATATTGAAGAGATGCTTTATCTGATAAACAGCTTTGAACCGATTTTAAACCTGAAATCCTGGCCATCTTTTGGATTGTAGATGAATCGAGTTTAAAAGTCTTGCCTTTTAAAGATTCAATTTTTAGATCTGGGTCCTGGTGATGGTAAATTTGCTTGAGTAAAGTCTCAAAGCCATTAAATGCGGACAAAACAATCACCATAGACATACTGCCCAAAAAAATACCTAAAAAAGCAAGCAGAGATAGAATTTGGGTGGTGGAAAACTTCCTAAGCGCTAATACATATCTGAAGGCAATCCTGAAAACAAGCATTGGGGCAAATTTGGGAATTTTACTTGGTTGAAATTCAAATTTCACCAACTTATAAAAGGAAAAAATAAAATCTCTTTATTTCATATTTTTGCCGGGTGATTTTATGGTTCAGAAATAACTTGTCCAATTTGCTCACATGTCTAAATCTGGCATGTGGTGTCCTCAGCATTTTTCTTCTTTCAACCCAGGGAACGATTGCAATTGGCCAGGTGGAGATCTTAATTCTGGTCGCAGGAATCGCTGATTTTTTTGATGGGTTTGTTGCCCGGTTATTGGGTTCAACTTCTAAAATAGGCAAAGACCTGGATTCACTCGCTGATTCTGTAACATTTGGAGTTTTGCCCTCGCTGGTCGTTTTTTTGTTTTTAAGAGAACGCTTTATGCACAATGAGCAAAATGAAAATTTCGCATTGGTTGCTATTTTAATCAGTATTTTTTCTTCTGTAAGGCTTGCTATCTTTAACAATGACACGCGGCAAACAGATTCTTTCATAGGGGTTCCAACACCAGCCAATACTTTTTTTATTGTTTTTTTGATAGGAAGCTTTCACCGGGGAAATTTTTTATTTTTGGAAAATGCATATTTCATTTCTGCAATCGCCTTAATTTCATCAGCCTGGTTGGTTGCCCCAATTCCACTTATTGCTTTAAAATTTAAAAATTATGACCTTAAGGCCAACTTGCTTAGGTATACCCTATTGCTCTCAGGTCTTGTTTTTTTGATTTTTTTAGGTCTTTCTGCAATTCCTTCCATCTTTTTGGTTTATCTTGCTGTCTCCTTTTTAAACAATATTCTATCTAAGCAATGATTTTTAAAGCCAATGTTACCGTGATGCCTCAACCAGAGATTCTAGATCCTCAGGGAAAGGCGGTCGAACAAGCATTACATCAAATTGGGATTGGTTCAGCCCAAAATGTGAGAATCGGAAAAAGAATCGAATTTTTAATAGAAGCAGATTCTGAAAAATTGGCCTTCGATAAAGTAACAGAGGCAAGTAAAGGACTGTTAGCCAATGTGATAATGGAGAATTTTAAAGTTGAGCTTGAGCTGAACTAATTTTTTTAAAAATTTTTTGAATTTTTTTTTAATTATTGAGTTTAAAGGAAATATGAAAACACTGTTGTCGATTCTGGGCTTCATCCCGATATTTCTGGCTTCTCAAATTCAAGGGCAATGCCAGCCCAAATTAACTATTTCACAAAAAGGAACCATCAATTGGTATCCTGTTTCAAAAGCGACTGACTTTGAGGGTAAGTCCACCGATTTTTTGTCCTGTGAAGCTTGCGGAACATCAACTGCTTTTTTTAAAGTTCCGGTAAAATCCGAGTTTTTTAAAGGAAAAGAAGTTCAATCCTGCAGGTTCAAAACCAGCAAATGGGTAGAAATACCTTTTTGGCAAATTTCAGGTGTTGACACATCGGCCTCTTTTTCAGTTCCTTCTTTTGGCATTGAAAAATATGAAATCGAAAGAAGCCTGGGGTCAAGAGTTAAAATAAAACTCATCAGAAAAAACAACCAAATCTGGGAAAAATTGGAAAGCTTCGAGCTGGAGGCAAACTACACCGAAATAAATCGACCTGCAGTTTCAGCTTTAAGGACAACTACCGATGAAAACAGTTTTCTTTCTCAAGGTCAATGGGTCAAAGTAGGCATTGTAAATTCAGGCGTTTATTCCATTAGCGCAGCAGAATTGGCACCTTTTGGGTTAGACCTGGTCGGAAAGAATTCTTCCTTGATTCGTATGTTTGGAAATGGAGGAAAAATGCTTTCTGAAGCCAAACGTGATTATAATTTTGGGGATATGGATGAACTTGCCATTAAGGTTCTGGATGGAGGAGATGGAATTTTTGGCGATAATGACAGAGTTTTGTTTTATGGTCAGGAACCAGAAACCTGGAATTTTGACCCTGCAACGAGGACATATGCTTTTAAAAAAAATATATACTCCGATACTTCATACTATTTTATAACCTATTCCAATGAACCCGGAAAAAGAATAGCCAATCAACCTGCAGCTACATCGCCTGCAGTAGTTTCTAAATCCAGTTTTCCTGAAAGGTGGATATACTCTCCTGACAAAGTAAATGTTCGTTCTATTGGGCGAGATTGGTATGCGGATGTTCTGGACTTTACAACGAGTAAAGATATTAATTTTGAGGCGGCCGGGCTTCTCAATGACTCTTTGGTTAAAATAAGATATCAACTAATGGCAAGAAGTGGAGTGGCTTACCCCTTCAATCTATCAGCGGGTGGATTGTCATTGCCTCCCAATATAACACCTCCCACAATAAATCTTAATGGAGCCGCAATCCTGACTAACTATGGCAACATCAGTGCTGGAACAAGATCGTTTACGCCTGCGCCTGGTTCAGGTGCAATCAATATCAATGTTTTATATGACAAACAGGGAAACACTCAATCCCTTGGATATATTGATTTTATTGAAGCGAATGGATATCGAAGTCTGGCCTGGAGAAACCAAAATTTTGGCTTTAGGTCCAATTCTCTTTTGAAGGAAGTGGCAGAATTCAATTTGCCTGGCTTTCCATCCAATGGGGAAGTTTGGAATGTTACAAATCCTTCCAGTGCTACAATTCAAAATATTCAAAACCAAAGGTTTTCAATTTTGGATGATACCTTACTGGAGTTTTTTGCTTTTACAACTTCCAACTTGCCTAAGCCATTGAGCTACTCAGTGGTGCAAAGTCAAAATTTAAGGGGAATGGCTGTACCTGACCTATTGATTGTTGCGCATCCTTCATTTTTAATTGACGCCAATCGGTTAGCCGATTTTAGAAGAGATTTTGATGGATTAGATGTTGAAGTTGTAACCCCGGCTCAAATTTACAATGAGTTTTCAAGCGGGTCACAGGACATAACTGCCATCAGAAACTTTGCAATGCATTTGTATTACAAAAGTCCTGATCCCAAATTAAAATATTTGTTATTGTTCGGAGATTGCTCGTATGATTACAAAGACCGGATTACTAACAATACCAATTATGTGCCTGTTTATCAAAGCACTGCGTCCATGAATTTGTACCAATCGTATGCTTCAGACGATTACTATGGCATTTTGGCAAGGACAAGGGGAAGTTGGGAAGTCGATGAAAACATTGATATTGGTGTGGGACGACTACCGGCAAAAACTGCCCAGGAAGCCAAGGCAATGGTAGATAAGTTGAAGCATTATGCATCTTCAGGTCTTACCCTTGGGGATTGGAGAAACCAATACACTTTTGTTGCCGACAACGGAGATGGATGTCTCCATAGCAGTCAGGCCGATGAACTTTCAGATATTTTGCTTTTAAAAAATAGCAATGGCAATTTAAAGAAGGTTTATTTGGGAGCTTATGAACAAGTAGCAAGTCCGGGTGGGTATACGAGCCCAACGTGTACAAATGAACTCATCAACACAATAAATAACGGTAGTCTGGTTGTTAACTATACGGGTCATGGAGGTGAAACGGTGTGGGCAGATGAGTTTTTATTTACCAGTGAAATGGCGGAAGGTCTTACCAACATAAACAATCTGCCCTTTTTTGTTACAGCAACCTGCGATTTTGGAAGGCATGATTATCCTACTCAAACCTCAGGCGCAGAAAGTTTGGTTTTAAACCCGAATGGCGGTGCCATAGGAATAATGACAACCGGCAGGCCTGTAGAGTCTTACAGCAATCTGGTAATGAATACTGCATTCTATAATTCACTTTTCCGGTCTTTATCCGGGCGAATGGGTGATGTTCAAAGATTAACCAAAAATTTAAGTTCGTCTAAATTCTCGAATCGGGGTTTTACATTGTTGGGTGATCCTTCCGCCAGGTTTGCCTTTCCTCAGGACCAGATCGTTATCAACGGTTTAACGGGGGAGGACACAATCAAAGGCCTGGAATTGGTAGAACTTTCAGGAGAAATCCAAAAGGGAGGAATTAAGAATTCCACCTTCAATGGTAAGGCTGACATCATTTTATATGATAGGCCGAATACGTTGGCAGTAAAAGAATCTCCCACATCTCCAAGAATCTGTAATTATGACTATCAAAAGAATATTTTGTATAAAGGTTCAGTCAATGTCACAAGTGGAGATTTCCTTTTTAAATTTTTCGTCTCAAAAGATGTTTCGTTTGACCCGGGCAAGGGAAGAATAATCCTGTACGCAAAAGATACCTTCCAGCGCAGAGATGCTAATGGTTCTAAATTTGTGAATATCGGCGGAATAAACCCCAATCCGAGGTTAGATACCAAAGGACCTGATATTAAATTGTTTATGAACGATAAGTCCTTTATTGACTATGGCCTGGTTGGAAAAGATGCAGACCTTTTGGTTTTTCTTGAAGATGATTCAAGTGGGATCAATGTATCCGGACTTGGATTGGGGCATAATTTAACCGCAACTTTAGATGACAACGAAGTTTATATTCTCAATGAATACTTTCAGAATGATGTAGGAAGTTATACAAAAGGAAGTGCAAGGTACCCCTTAAAAAATCTAAGTCCTGGTATGCATCAAATTAAGGTCAAAGGTTGGGATAGCTTTAATAATTCATCTGAGAGGGCCATCAATTTTGAAGTAGGGATTGCCGAAATTAATGGCCTTGTGGCCAAGGAAATTAAATTTTATCCCAATCCATCCTTTAATGAATTTTATCTTGAATTGCAGAATGCGTATGCGGGTGAAGAGATTGAAATAAAACTGGTAGTTTATGATATAGTGGGAAATCAGATAACTGACAAAGTCTGGATTTATGATAACTCAATTGCAAGACCGGGAGCCTTCAAGGAGCTGGCCTGGGATGGTCTTAGAAGTGATGGAACCAAATTGCCGGGAGGCACCTATTTTTGTAAAGTAGCAATAAAATCTAACACGGATGGTGCAGGGTATAAAATCAACAAAAAATTAATATTATTACGATAATCTTTGCACCTCGCGTTTAAGCATGCCTATTGAGTTGTTTCTACACCCATTTAAATAATTAAGATGATTAAAAAATCGATTTTTGTAGGAGTAAGTTTTATTTCTATTGTTTTTCCAGACTTTGTTAAAGGTCAGACGCAGCCACCACCAACCTTTAACGCCTCTGGTCAGGTTAACGAATTTAGGGTTATTACAACCGCAGTGCCCTTTTTAGGCATTACACCTGATGCGAGATCTGCTGGTTTGGGCGATGCGGGTGCAGCACTCTCTGCCGATCAAAACTCGGTTTATTGGAACCCTGGAAAATTGGCTACAGTTTCAAAAGATATAGGCGGTTCAGTGTCCATTAGTCCGTGGCTTAAAGGTCTTGGAGTAAACGATGTTTACCTTGGATACCTAAGCGGTTTTTACAAAATTAATAAGCAAAGTGCCATCGGGCTTGGATTTTCTTACTTCAACCTGGGCAGTATCCAAATGACGGATAATTCAGGCGTCGGAATGGGTACTTTAAATCCGAATGAATTTTCTATTTGCCCAACCTATTCAAGGGTTTTGTCCAAATCATTAAGTGTGGGTGTAGGAATTAAATATTTCCGCTCAAATCTTGCAGGTTCCTTTTCAGGTAATACCGATGCAACCCGGGCAAGACCCGCAAATAGTGTTGCTGTGGATTTGGGGATGTTTTACAATAAAGAAATAAGCCTGGGAGGAAATCCTGCTCAATTTGCCTTTGGAGCAGTCATCAGTAACATGGGACCAAAAATTTCCTACACAGATGACAATAGAAGAGATTTTATTCCTACTAATTTAAGGATAGGTCCAGCTTTAACTTTGGAGCTAGATCCATATAATAAGGTGACTTTTCTTTTTGATGTAGCCAAAACGCTTGTACCTACTCCTGAAAAAGACCCGACAGTTGTGGTTGATGATGGATGGATTTCCGGTATGGCCAAATCTCTTTACAAAGCACCAGACGGTTTGAAAGAAAAAATGCAGGAACTTATGATTGGCGGAGGAGTTGAATATTGGTACGACAATCAATTTGCAGTTAGGGGAGGATACTTTCATGAAAGCAAGTTTAAAGGAAATAGGAAGTATTTTACTGCCGGAGTTGGGATCCGATACCAGACATTTGGTCTTGATTTTGCCTATTTGCTGCCTGTTCAAAGCAACCATCCTTTGGCAGAAACCCTTAGGTTTTCTTTATTGTTTGATTTGAATTTACCTAAAAAAGAAGAATCAGTAACCGACAAAGCTTCAGGACCTGGAGCTGAATAGCTTTTTACAAAGATAATTTTCAAGGTCCCTTGCGATTGTTTTGTAAGGGATTTTTTATGCCCATTCCTGAATATTGAATGTCAATTTTACAACTTAGATTTAAGGAACTTTCCAATTCTTCTCCAATTCTTCCTGGCTCGAAAAGTGAAAGCAACAGGGCGCTTATTTTAAAATTGGTTTCTGGCGACAAAATCGAAATTTCAAACCTGTCGAAGGCAAAGGATACGGTTACCCTTGAAAGATTTACCAGAAATCAGTCTGAAATATTTGATGCAGGAGATGCCGGAACCACCTTCAGATTTTTCACAGCCTATATGGCTTTGACTGGAAAGAAAGGGATACTTACTGGCTCAGAGCGGATGAAGGAGCGGCCAATCGGTATTCTTGTTGATGCCTTAGTTTACCTTGGTGCAGAAATTGAATATTTGGAAAGAAAAGGTTTTCCTCCCTTGAAATTCAATGGCTTTTATTCAAATAGAAAATCAGAAATAGAAATTGATGCGACCATCAGCAGCCAATATATTTCAGCTTTAATGATGGCGGGACCTATTTTACCAAATGGGATAAAAATAATTTTGAAAGGCGATACAGTTGCTTCCTGGCCCTATTTGGAATTGACATGGAATTTAATGGAAAGGTTGGGCATCAAAGGGACGTTCAACAAGAGTTGGATTTATATTCCGAACCAGGAATTTCAAAAGATAAGTTTATTCATTGAATCAGATTGGTCAGCAGCTGCCTATTGGTATTCTTTTCTGGCAGTTTTACCGGTTGGAACAGCGCTCAGCCTTAATGGTCTTTTTGAGAATTCCTTTCAAGGTGACTCAGCCATCCAGTCCATTTACAGAAACTGGGGAGTTTCAAGTAAGTTCAATTCAGGTGATGTCCTTATTTCAAAAGAAGAAGATATAAAGCCAGACCGATGCTTTGAATATGATTTTTGCAATATTCCAGACCAAGGTCAAACTTTGATAGCACTTTGTGCGGCTACTGGTGTTGAGGCCAGATTTTCAGGATTACAATCTTTGGCAATTAAGGAAACAAACAGGCTTTTGGCAATGCAAACAGAATTGAAAAAAGTAGGTGTCAAAATTGAAATCGATGAAAAAAAGGGGTTTTGCTATGTTCCGGGCAGGCAAAATCTAATCGAACCCAACCTTCCATTTAAAACCTATAACGACCACCGTATGGCGATGTCGTTAAGCATTTTTTCTAATTTTTTCGAAAAAGGGGTGTCAATTGAAAATCCGGAGGTGGTTGAAAAATCGTATCCGGATTTTTGGATTGAATTGGAAAAATCCGGATACGAACTTCGTTTTTCTTAAACCCGGATTTGTCGTCAGGACTTCGTTACGAGGTGCTAAAAGCAAAAAATCACCACTTTTTATTTGAAATCCGTAACGACTCAACAGATACAAAAGAAAAGGTTTCGACGTCTATGATTTGAAGTAGTTTAGACTCAGCATACCGGCCTGTCGGCAGACAGGTATTTCCTCATGGCATTTTCGGGTTAGATTTATACTCCCATCCAGGATTTGATTTGGTCGAGAGTGGGAAGGCTTTCTTCAATTTTTAATTTTTTCCTTAAACCTCCCATATCATTGAAAATTTTGTTGGGATTGCCTTTTTTAAAATCCTCAATGCTTTGGAAATTCATAGCAGATAAAATTTTTGAAATACCGGAACTAATTCCAAGATCCTCAAAATCTTTTTGCCCGGGAACCATCAATTGTTTTTCAGGCTTCATTTGTGGAAAAAACAAAACTTCCTGAATGGTAGGAGAATTGGTAAGAATCATTGTCAATCGGTCAATTCCAATCCCCAAACCAGCGGTAGGAGGCATTCCGTATTCCAAAGCCCTCAAAAAGTCTTCATCTAAAATCATTGCTTCAGAATCGCCTCTTTTTCCTAACTCAAGTTGTTCTTCAAAACGGGCTCTTTGGTCAATAGGATCATTAAGTTCTGAAAACGCATTGCAAATTTCTTTTCCATTACAAACGGCTTCAAATCTTTCAACCAAACCAGGAATAGATCTATGCTTTTTAGCCAAAGGAGACATCTCCACCGGATAATCCGTAATAAAAGTTGGTTGAATAAGGTAAGGTTCACATTTGCTTCCAAATATCTCATCGATAAGCTTACCTTTTCCCATTGAATTATCAACCTCAATCTGAAGAGAACCGCAAGTTTCCCTTAATTCCATTTCATTCATTAAGCTGATGTCAATGCCTGTAAATTCCTTTATTGAATCAAACATTGAAATTCTTTTCCAGGGTCTTTGAAAATTAATCACATGTTCTCCAACGGTAACCTCAGTCGTCCCGTGGAGGTCCATGGCCACTTTTTCAACCATTTCTTCCACCAGGTCCATCATCCATATATAGTCTTTATAAGCGACATAAAGTTCTATTTGCGTAAATTCCGGGTTATGAAACCGGCTCATTCCTTCGTTTCTGAAATCTTTTGAAAATTCATAAACGCCCTCAAAACCTCCAACGATTAACCTTTTAAGGTATAATTCATTGGCTATTCTGAGATATAAAGTCATGTCAAGGGTATTGTGGTGGGTTTTAAATGGCCTTGCTGCGGCTCCGCCATAAATGGGTTGTAAAATGGGAGTTTCCACCTCCATATAGCCTTTCCCATTGAGGTATTGCCGCATCGAATTGGTAAGCTGTGTCCTTTTTTTGAATGTTTCCCGAACATGTGGGTTCACAATCAGGTCAACATATCTTTGTCTGTATCTTAGTTCAGGATCGCTGAATTCATCGTGAACTATTTCATTTCCATTTTCATCAATTTCCCTTTTTACAATTGGTAAGGGGCGCAGGGATTTACTTAAAATCTTAAATGAGCTGACATGGATAGAAATTTCACCCGTCTGTGTTGTAAAAACATATCCTTCAACCCCTATAAAATCACCAATGTCCAACAATTTTTTAAAAACAACATTGTATAAGGTTTTGTCTTCAGTTGGACAAAGATCATCCCTTTTAAAATACAATTGAATCCTACCTGTGGCGTCTTGTAATTCTGCAAAAGATGCAGAACCCATTATCCTGAACCCCATTAGTCTACCTGCGATCAAGACGTGTTTATAGTCCATCTTTCTTCGCTCGTAGTTTTTTGAAATATCCGACGCTGTTACATTTACTTCAAAAGATTCAGCCGGATAGGGATTAATTCCTAAGGCCTCAAGCTGAGTTTTTTTTTCTCTTTTTTGTATTTCCAGATCGCTTAAATTCATTCCGATGATTCTATTTCAATTAAGTCGCAAATGTATGAAAAGGTTAAAGCCTATTACTTAAAATTCGCTAATCAGGTAGGCTAATTCCTTGAGGATTTTAAATTATAGTATTCTCTTACTTTTTTGTTTACTGAAATTTTTCTTGAAATTTAAAATTTGGGCACCATTGCTGGCAGTATTTTCTGGTTCTTTATGAATTTCAAAAGTTATTCCATCTGCACCCGCAGCTATTGTGGCCAATGCCATAGGTTCAGCAAAAAAAGCATTCTGCTGATTGAAATAGTGCATCCACTGAACCTGAAATCGCTCTAATGAGTAAAATGGCTTTGTCGGTCTTTCCCGGTTCATCCAATAAGTTGAAGTTTTGGGTGTTTCTCGCACCGACCTGAAAAATATCCACGTATTCTTACATTTCTGCAATCTGATATACCTACATTTTCCTTATTGCCCTTTGGAAACAATAAGAAGTGATGGAAAAATAAGAACTCCTTTTCTTCCAAATCCATAGATATTTTACCCGAAAAATCCGTTTTCTTGCAAACCGAAATTCTGAATAAATGAATCAAAACCTTCGTCTCGAAAAAATTCCAACGCAGATATTTAACACATCCGAGCAAGCCTCCATTGCTGTTGCTCAGGAAATTGCCTCAGCAATCAAAGCCAAAGAAGCCGAGGGCAAACCTTGTGTGATTGGACTTGCAACCGGTTCCAGCCCAACCCGGGTATATGCAGAATTGGTCAGTTTGGTAAAAAGCGGAAAACTCAGTTTCAAAAACGTGCATACTTTTAATCTGGATGAATATTATCCCATGAATCCGGATTCATTACAGAGTTATGTGCGGTTTATGTTTGAGCATCTTTTTGACCACATCGACATTCCAAAATCTCAGATTCATATTCCGGATGGCACATTGGCAAAAGCTGAGGTGCCCAACTTTTGTCTGGACTATGAAAAGCAAATCGATGCACTAGGAGGCATTGATTTACAGGTGCTTGGAATTGGCCGGACGGGCCACATTGGTTTCAATGAACCGGGCTCTCCCATGAATTCCATCACACGGATGATTACCCTGGATGAAGTAACTAGAGTGGATGCCGCAAGCGATTTTTTTGGAGAAGAAAATGTTCCCCAACGAGCCATAACCATGGGCGTGGGCACCATTTTGAAAGCAAAGCGCCTGTTGCTGATGGCCTGGGGCGAAGGAAAATCAAGCATCATCCAGAAGGCAGTAGAAGGTCCGATTACGGAAAAAATACCTTCCACCTTTATTCAGAATCACCCGAATGCCACCGTGTTTCTGGATGAGGCATCTTCAGCAGAACTTACAAGAATCAAAACGCCCTGGTTGCTGGAAACCTGCGATTGGTCAGACAGGAGATTGGTCCGCAAGGCAGTGGTCTGGTTATGCCAAAAGGTGCAAAAACCGATTTTGAAACTCACAAACAAGGATTATGCCGAGCATGGCATGTCTGATTTGGTTACAGAATTTGGACCGGCTTATCAAATCAACATAGACATTTTCAACAAGTTACAACATACCATCACCGGTTGGCCAGGTGGAAAACCCAATGCCGACGATACCCACCGGCCAGAAAGAGCGACGCCTTTTCCCAAAAAAGTAGTCATTTTTTCTCCGCATCCAGACGATGATGTTATTTCTATGGGTGGTACTTTTATTCGTTTGGCTGACCAGGGACATGATGTCCATGTAGCCTATCAAACCTCAGGAAACATTGCTGTTTTTGATGAAGACGCCATTCGGTTTGCAGATTTTGCCAGAGATTACAATGAGATGATGGGCATGAGCAAACAAGAGGCGGAATCTGTTTTTCAACGCATTCTCAAATCCATAAAAGACAAAAAACCAGGCCAGATAGACACGGCTGAAGTGCAGGCCATCAAAGGTTTAATCCGTAGAGGTGAAGCCAAAGCAGGTTGTCGATATGTAGGCATTCCAGAAGCTAATATCCATTTTCAGGACCTTCCTTTTTATGAAACCGGCACGGTAAAAAAGAAACCGATTGGTCCGGAAGATGTGGCCATTACCATAGATTTACTTCAATCCATCAAACCCCATCAGATTTATGCTGCCGGTGATTTGTCTGATCCGCATGGCACACACAGGGTTTGCTTAACCGCTGTTTTTGAGGCAGTTGAAAAGCTTAAAAATGAAGCCTGGATGAAAGATTGCTACGTTTGGTTGTACCGCGGTGCATGGCAGGAATGGGACATCGACCAGATTGAAATGGCAGTTCCGCTGAGTCCGGATGAACTTTTCAGGAAACGCCGGGCCGTTTTCAAACACCAAAGTCAGAAGGACTCGGCCATGTTTCCAGGGGCAGACAAAAGAGAATTCTGGCAACGGGCCGAAGACCGGAACCGCGAAACAGCTGACCGCTATAAAAAACTTGGTCTTGCCGATTACGAAGCCATGGAGGCTTTTGTGCGGTATCATTTTTAGGAGTCCTTTGGCAAGAGACGAACTTTAATGGGATGCTTTCCTGTATTTGAAACCTGGTATTTAAATGGCCTTATGGTTTCCTCCGAAATCTTGTACAGATTGGTTAGATTTTATATGTAAGGAAGGTTTTTGTGAAGCTTCAGCGAACGGAATTACAAAAAAACAAATGCTCTTGTAAATCTGAAAATTTAATACGCACTGGTGTTTTTTTAAGTAAAAAGACTTTTTAAAACTAAATAAAAAAAATTTGGAGTGGTGTAAGATTTGCCATAGTATTGCCGACAGAAGTCAGAAAAGTCAAAAAATGAAATGACTTATTCAATTCTAGTTAGTTTTAGACACTACTTGCTTATTAGTTAATTGTGGGCAAGTTTAAAATCCAAAACGGTCTGCGGAAGCCAAAGGGTTGACCACCCATAGTGACAGCAAAGAAATACAAAAAGTGGAGTCCAGAACCCACTTAAAAAAACGGAAAATAAACAAACAAAGGTGGCGACTACGCAAAAAAATGAAAAGATTAATTATAAATATGGTAATGTTTGTAGCAGTAATTGCAGCATCCACAAGTTGTACAACACTTAATCATAGTATGAGAGAGCCAAATACAAGAGTAGATCTAAACAAAAGTGATTTTTCATTATCAGAGCAGGTAACTGCTGAAGCCTCTTGTACTAAAATACTTGGTATCGATTTCGAAAGAATATTTACAAAAAAAACTGGTGTAGTTGAGGGAGGTGCGGCAGCGATAAGTTTAGCAAGTATCCCTGTGATTGGTAATTTTGTTTCTGATAAAACAGCAAATTATTCACTTTACGAATTGATAAATAGCAATCCTGGTTATGATGTTGTCTTTTATCCTCAGTACGAAACAAAAGTATTTAAACCAATTTTGGGTATTGGCTTCCTAATCAAAACTACGACTGTAAAAACAAAAGCAAGACTTGGGAAACTGAATAAATAAAATAAGCCCCTAACAGCGCTATGGCGGGTTTAGTGGTAAACTGAAAGTTCAGTGCTTCTTAGTCCGCCATATCGCCACTTTGGAAAACGAAACCTTGCAATGCAATTACGCACTCCGTTGGTACTAGTGGAAAAGGAAACGGCAAACCAGGTCAATACGATGAAAAAAAGAAACAATGGTACTTGTTCTATGGAGCTCTTCCTTCAAACAAAGTAGATTCTAAGGAACTTGCGGATGGTGCAACAAATTATACTGTAAGAACAACCAACAGCTTTGGAGATATTCTAATTTCAGGTGTTGGCTCTTATCTTTTAGGTTTAAAATCTCAAAAAGTGAGGGTTTCAAAAGGAAACTAATATTCTCAAAAATTTCAAAAAAGGCCTTGATAATATTTCAAGGCCTTTTTTTTGCTTAAATTTTGTTAGAAATTTTCTTTTCATAATTTAAATACCAAAACAGTAATTATCGCGATTTCACTTTTTTCTCAACCTTGTTTTCAATTAAACATTGGCATCTTTTTATTTAAACCTACCCTATTTTCACTTTTCAGGATGCATTCAAGTAAATTATCCCAAACAAATTTTCATTACAGAAATCCAACAAAAAATTCAAACTCAAAACTAATTACCAATCCTACACCAACCCAAACTGCCGAAAATGGTGGTCACAATGCTTCCTGCCCAACAAATCCCAATGAGTTTTATCCAATGGCCCAAACACCGCATTTGGATTTTTGGCTACCGGATTGGCCTTAAAATAAGCCTGATACGCATCAAACGCCTTTTCCAATTCCATTTTTGCCTCTGCCAAATTGGAATAAACCAAAGGCATAGCCGCTTCCGGATTTAGTTTCGGATGTTTAAACTCCTGTGGCATCGGGATAAAGTTCCACAAAGAATCCTGCCATTTTTCCAACCTGTCTTCTGGTGTAACCACCGCAGTTTCAATCTGACCCATTGCCGTCTGGAAATGAAAAATCAAATGCTCCACCATATGTTGCGGACCCATCAATCCCCAGTTGGCTTTGCTGGAATCCTTTAGTTTTGAAATGGCTGCCAAAATATTGGCCTTGGTAAACTCCATAAACGGAGATTTTTTCTGCACCAAAGTCAGGATGGTAGCCACAGCCACCAGTTCATCGTCCTGATCAAAAACCTCCACAAACCACTTCACCACGCCAGATGGAAACTCCTTTCCTTTGCTGTCCCGCTCCACTTTTTCTTTGCAGGTCAGGCGCACATAAATGGTGTCGTTGTGGTAAATCGGACGCACAAACCGGCAATCTTCCAATCCATAATTGGCCGCCACCGGACCTTTGTTCGGATACACAAAAAGACCAGCCGCTGCCGACAAAATGAAATATCCATGCGCAGCCCTTTTCTCAAAAATACTGCCTTCCAGCGAAGTTATATCCGTGTGCGCATAAAAATGGTCCCAACTCAGGTTCGCAAAATTGATGATGTCTGAATCTGTAACCGTTCGCTTGTGCGTGGTTAGCGACATACCCGCCTGAATGTCCTCAAAATGATATTTAAAAGGATGCTGTTCCGCTTCCTTGTACTTCGCTCCTGCTTGAAAAATGCCTGTAATCTCGGTAATTGTAGTCGGAGTTCCCTGAATGGCGCAACGCTGCAAATAGTGTTTCACGCCCCGCATGCCACCCATCTCTTCTCCCCCACCGGCTCTTCCCGGACCACCATGCACCAAGGTTGGCAAAGGCGAACCGTGACCAGTACTCACCTTGGCATTTTCACGGTTCAAAACCAAAATCCGGCCGTGGTGACTGGCGGCACCCAACACAAATTCCCTGGCAATCTGGTCATCAAAAGTGGCAATAGAACAACACAAGGAACCTTTTCCCATTTTGGCCAATTCCACCGCTTCTTCCGTATTTTTATATGGCATTATTGTGCTCACTGGCCCAAATGCCTCCACATCATGCACCGCTGTATTTTTAAACGGGTCCATTTCCAGCAACAAAATCGGACTCAAAAAGGCACCTTTCACAGAATCTGCACCCATCACATCTACCTTATCCAGATTGCCATACACAATCTGAGCCGTTTTGGCCAGTTCCTGCACCCGACTTCGCACCTCACTCACCTGCTCCAGACTCACCAGCGAACCCATCCGCACTTCCTTCAAATTCGGATTGCCAATCACCGTTTTTGCAAGTTCTTTTCCCAAAGCTATTTGCACATCTTCCACATATGCTTCAGGCACCATTATCCGGCGAATGGCAGTACATTTTTGCCCGCATTTCACCGTCATTTCCTTTTTCACCTCCTTCACAAAAAGATCAAATTCAGGACTTCCAGGCCTGGCATCCAATCCCAGAATAGAACAATTCAGCGAATCTGCCTCCATATTAAATGGCACCGATTCATCCAAAATCCTCGGATGGGCTTTCAGCATCCGTCCCGTAGTGGCTGAACCTGTGAAAGTTACCACATCCTGCGACATTGTAAAATCCAGAATATTCCTGGCCGGCCCGCAAATCAATTGCAGCGCCCCTTCTGGCAAAATTCCCGAAGCAATGATATCCCGGACCACCACTTCGGTCAGGTAAGAAGTTGAGGTTGCGGGCTTTACCACCGCAGGCACACCTGCCATCCAATTCACAGCACACTTTTCCAGCATGCCCCAAATCGGAAAATTAAACGCATTGATATGAATGGCCACACCCTCCTTTGGCACCATAATATGATGCCCCATAAACGCCCCACCCCGTGACAAATCCACAGGGTCGCCATCCACATGAAAAGTCTGGTTGGGAAAATTTTTCCGCAGCGAAGCATTCGCAAACAAATTCCCAAATCCCCCCTCAATATCTATCCAACTGTCAATTCTTGTCGCCCCCGTCAGGTAGCTAATCTCATAGTACGCCTCCTTCCTTTTGGTCAGATACATGGCCAGCTTTTTGAGCATTTCACCCCGCTGCTGAAAAGTCATTTTCCGCAAAACCGGCCCGCCTTTCTGCCTGCCATACGCCAGAATCGATTCAAAATCAAGCTTTTGTTTGGTCGCCACTGCCACCACATCGCCCGTCACAGCATTAAAAAGTGGCGTCCCATCCGCCTCGCTGGGCACCCAGCTTCCGGTAATATAATTTCCTAATTGGTTCATAATCGGTGTAAAAATTCCCGTTCCAGGAATCAGGTTCAAAGTTGGTTGATTTACTGAAAACAGAAAAAGAAAATGTAAAAGCTTTCCAAAATTAGAAATATGAACTTCCAATAGAAAGCCATATTAAATTCCTGAATAATAAGTATTTGGGCGGGAAATTCCGGCTATTCGTTTCAAGTCCCCGGCCATTTCGTACCTCATGGCCTGTGGGCTTTTCACTTCTATCCGGCCCGCAGCCATCCGGAAACCTTCCTCCAAACATCGACGATGGTTCTAAACCTCTTGGATCGTTAACGCACAAACGAAACCTTACGTATCTTTCCTAACCTCTTCCTCTGTTAATAAGGTTGTTCTAATATCCAACCAAAACATCTACATTTGAATAAAAATAAAATCATGACACTCCGCACCACCATCATATCCACCTCTCGTAGGGTCGATTTTGAAATACCAGCCGAAATGGTAGGAAAAGAATTGGAAATTACGGCTATTGAAAAGAGGGGTAAGAACAGCAAGTCCCTGAATAACCAGTACAAGTTGGCAGCAATTGAAAACAAAGAACTTGTAAAGGAATTTCAAGCCATAGATCTCGAAGGCTGGGAAAATGAATATTAAACGTCTGGAAATATGGCTGGCAGCCCTGGACCCAACTGTTGGTTCTGAAATTCAAAAGACCAGACCGGTATTGGTGGTATCAAATAACAAAAACAACAAGTTCAATACTGTTATAAGTGTTTTGCCCATCACCTCAAATACAGCTTTTATGGCTGATTTCGAGGTTTTCCTTCCCAAAGGCATAGCAAATCTGCCCAAAGACTCCAAAGCGAAAGCAGACCAGATCCGTACTTTAGACAAGCAAAGACTTGTAAAAAAGATTGGAAAACTACCTGGCAGTTTTTCGCCAGCGATAAAAAAGGCACTCCAGCTTCATCTTGAGATTGAGTAAAAATTATTAGAGACATTCTATAAAATTCCTAAGAGCGCTTCACTAACTCTAAGGAATCAATATTTTTTGCAAAAAAACCCAAAAATTTCCTGGTAAGCCAACATCCCTACTTTGTCTTATTATCATCTACATTTGTGCTTATTTTTTTAAAATGATTTTCAATAATCCAATATCTAAAAGATTGCAAACCCTTTTTTCAATATTCATTTTTCCTGATTTTAGTGCTTTTTGATGGATGTAAAAAGGACACCGAACGTAGCCTATTAAAAGTTATTACTACAGATGTTTTACTTGTAACAAGTTACTTTGGTGTCAGTGGTGGAACCATTGAAACTAATCCTGGGGCTAAAATTGGTATTATTCATTGCGGAGTTTGTTGGAATACTTCCCCCAGCCCTGATACTGCTGATTTTTCCACCAAAGAAGCATATAGATTTTTAAATAAATTTAATAGTCAACTTAGATTTCTTGAAGCCAATACCAAATACTAAATCAGGGCTTATGTAGTAAGCACTAAGGGATTGATTTATGGTGATGAGAAGACCTTTTTACCAATAAACCATCCATATTCAGCAATGGTGCAGGGGTTACAGATATTGATAGAAACCAATACAAATCCTTTCGCTGTCCGGAATGTTCCGAAGGGCATCCCGGACGACACTTGATGCGGGATACTGTTCAAAAAAGTGTGTAAAGCTCAAAAGTTTACGATTTTCGAATCGACAAATTTTAAAAGCATATACCATGAGATTTACACAGCAGCAAGTAAGTGAAATTTTAGAAGAAAT